>CAIQND010000031.1 GCA_903873045.1 uncultured Methylococcaceae bacterium
ATCTTGCCTTAAATTGGAGGTGCTGGAAACCAGCGCACTGATCAACGTGCTCCGAGTGTCGCAGGTGATTGATACTTGTCGGGGGATGGGCGTGATGTTTTCCATGGATGACTTTGGTACCGGCTATTCCTCGTTGACTTACCTAAAACAACTGCCGGTCACCACCATCAAGATCGACCAGAGCTTCGTGCGCGGCATGCTCTATGATCCGGATGATATGGCTATTTTGAAAGGCGTACTGAGCCTGTCCGACGCTTTTCACCGCGATGTTGTCGCCGAAGGTGTGGAGACTGTTGAACAAGGCGCGATGCTGCTTCAACTGGGCTGCGACCTCGCCCAAGGTTACTGCATCGCGCGCCCCATGCCGGCGCACGAACTGCCCGATTGGTTGGTTAACTGGCGACCCGATCCATCATGGGCAGGGTCACTGTCATTAAGTTAAGCCGTTCGCTGAGCGGAGTCGAAGCGATTTTGCCGGCTTCGACTCCGCTCAGCCAACGCGACTCCTTTCAGTCAGTGAGGATGGGTAGAGCGACAGCGAAACCCATCAGGCATTCTTTTCAAATTCTTTGCCAGTCAAACGATGCGCCCGGGTCAGTTTTTCGTCCGGGGGCAATATCACTGTGTCCGGTTATTCGTTGTCTCGATAACGTTGGATACGTTTTAAGTAACGTGTCAATCACGGTAGCAAGTTGCCTATACTGTTCTTCGGTATAAGCTATTGAGTCGGTGCCTTCAAGTTCTATACCTATCGAAAAATCATTACAGCGTTCTCTGCCCTGATAGTTTGATTGTCCCGCGTGCCAGGCACGTTTGTCAAAAGGCACATATTGCACACAACTGCCGTCCCGTTTAATCAATAAATGCGCGGATACCGTGAGTTGATAAATTTCTTTAAAATAAGGATGATCATCGGGATTGAGCAAATTGCAAAAAAACTGGTCTATGCAAGGATTATTAAATTCACCCGGCGGCAAACTAATGCAATGAATTACCAGCAAGGAAATATCGGCAGGATCGGGACGTTGATCACAATTGGGTGAGGGAGTTTGGGTAATGCCTGTAAGCCAGTGTTGGTCTATATTCATAAAATTAAAAAGCTGTGTAGAATGCAAACAAATTGATGAATGTGCGATAAAATGATCTTTATTTACCGGAAGGGTCAAGTGCGGTAAAGTCACGCATCGCTGAAGCGTGACAGGGGTTGTACTTCCGTTACTCACGTTTTGAAAGTTATTGAAGCCTTCAAACGTTTCGGTCGGGGTTGCAAACCCCGACCGGCATAGCCAACGGTTTATGAAGCGTGCCGGGGTTTGTACTTCCGTTACTCACGTTTTGAAAGTTTTTGAAGTTTTCAAACGTTTCGGTCGGGGTTGCAAACCCATACGCATCAAGCTAAGCCCTATTACTATCAAATTCATGTAGTTATCAAAAAATACATGAATTCAACACATTGAAAATTATAGTGTTATTTTTAGACATTAAAATGTAAAGGACTTAAATCAACAGTATTTTGGCTTAGCTTGATGCGTATGGGTTGCA
>CAIQND010000032.1 GCA_903873045.1 uncultured Methylococcaceae bacterium
AGGGAGCGTACCGGCACAAACATGCCCAATTGTTGATTTATAAATGCTTCTGGCTGTGTTGATGACTGCGCCTGTCCATCCCCACGATCTATAGTGACTAAATCTCCGGTTAACTTAATAACCGTTGCGCCCTGCCCTAATGGCCCGGATAGCTTTATTTCCTCATGATCAGACTCATGCCCCCAATTTATGGCGGCCTGCCAATTATCATTTTTTCCGGTTAGCGCCAACCGACCTTCAAATGTCCAGCGCTCCAGCTTGTAAAGATACTCTCTTGCCATCTTTACATAATGAGCTTCCGGCACCACTGGAGCCGTAGTACAGGCAGTTAGCATCAATATAACTAACCAACAACCCAGCCACTTTGCTTGACTACTTAACATTGCCTATTGCATACCCTTCAATATTCTTCTTTGAAAATCCCGCAAATATTCATCATCTGGTGACTCTTTAATCGCTTTGTTAAATAATTTTCTTGCCTCATCTTTTTTACCCAAAGCCCACAAAACCTCAGCAAGATGCGCCGCTATTTCATTTTCTTGCTGCTTTTCATAAGCTTGTTGCAAATAATCCAAGGCTCTTTCAGTATTTCCCAACTTAAACTGTAACCAGCCATAACTATCAATAATGACCGCCTCATCCGGCTCAAGGTTAAGAGCTTTCTGGAGATATTTCTCTGCGTCCGCATAGCGATTGGACTTGCCTAGCAAGGTATAACCCAAGGCATTTAATGCCTCGACATTATTCGGCTCAACGGCTAATATTTTCTTTAGATCGGCCTCCACTATCTCTGGCTTATTGACACGCTCCGCCATCAATGCACGGGTATATAACAACTCTTTTTGATCAGGGAAATCAACCAGTGCCTTGGTCAATAAATCAAATGATTTCTCATATTGCTTTTGCTGGCTGTATAACTCGGCTTGCACCAAAATTAATCGTAACTTTTGTTTTGGAAACTTCGCCTGTAAAAGACTTAATCGTGCATTGGCATCATCGTATTGCTTATCTTTCTGAAGCAAGGCAATTGCTGAAATCGATGCATCGAAAACAAACGGCCCCTCCGTTACCTTGTCAAACCAAGCCAGTGCCTTTTTTGCATGCCCCTGCTTTTCTTCTATCTTTCCCAAATAAAAACGAGACTGATACTGCCACTCAGGTTGCTCCAACAACTTTTTAAAGATATCTTCAGCTCGCTGACCCTGATCCAATTGCAGATACACCAAACCTACTGCAAACTGACTTTCCAAATCCTTGGAATCAGCTGATATAATTTTCTGATAAACTTCAATAGCTTCTGTATAGTTTTCCGCTTTAATTAACACCTGCGCGTACATCTTGTTAATTTTGCCATTGTCAGGATACTTAATAGACGCGTCTTTTAACAGCTCTTTGGCCTTGTTTAAATCTCCTGAAAATACGGAGATCTGGGCTTGAAAAATCAAGGCATTATCCCAGCCAGGCCGAAATTTCAAAGCCTGTTGTATTTTTGCTTCAGCCAGATTTTTATCTTTTTTCTGCATAGCCAACAAGGACTGAATATAATAAACATCCGCCTGATCTGGATGCTGTAATGACAAAGCATCCAGCGCCTCATAAACAGCATTTATCTTGCCTTCCTTTTGCAGGACACCGGCCAACTCCAGCAATGCACCTTCAAAACCCGCAGGATCAACTTCCAGCAACACATTTAAATGTTCAGCAGAAGCCTTCTTATCGCCAGACCTTAATGCCAATAAGGCAGCAATTTTTCTTGCTGTCTGGTTTTTGGGATCTTGATGCAACCATAACGCCACAGCCTCGCTGGTCTTGTTACTATTTTTCATGTACATGGCAATCATTGCAGCTCTTTCGGCAAATCTTGGGTCATGCACACGCTTGGCAGCTTCCATATAACCTTCCAAGGCAATATCGTATTGCCCCCTTTGTCCGGCAAGCTCTGCCGTCAATAGCGTAAAAAGCACATCAGGATCAATTGATGTTTTTGGCGCTTTTTGCCGAGCCTCTCCTTTAGTTTCGGCGATTTTAACGGGCGCAACGGCTTCTTCTGAAGCACTCGGCTTTGCAGGTGAATCGGCGCAACTGTTAAGTACAACGAGGGTTACCACTGAAAGCAATCTAAAAATTAACACACACAATCCTATTTATTACTCAATATACAATCATAATAGATTATCATAAAAAAGCCGTCGATTTAGACAGCTGATTTATTCCATTTGGACAAAATTATTATATTTCTTAAAATACGAATACATAATATACCTAGGTTTGTACTAAAAGCCATGACGTTAAGGCACAAAATGCCAGACAAAAGGCAAAAAAAGTATTATCTTGAACCTTATATCTTGAGCTTAATGCTTAACATTTAACTTAATCTAACCAAAACGCCATGACTTTTCTTGCAGTAGGGATTAATTATAATACCGCACCGGTTTCCATCCGTGAGCGCCTGTCATTCCCTGCCGACATGCTCGAATCATCGTTAAAGGAGTTATGGCGAGTCAAAGAAATCAGTGAAGCCGCCATTCTTTCAACCTGTAACCGCACCGAGTTTTACTGCCTGTCAAGCACCGCAAATCAACAAATCCTGATTGATTGGGTTGCTCAAAGCAAACAAATCAAAGAGGCAGATTTCGCACCCTATTTGTATCACCATACTGACAGCTCCGTGTATCGCCATATATTTCGGGTCGCTTGCGGCCTGGACTCCATGATTTTAGGCGAACCACAAATTCTCGGGCAAATGAAAACGGCCTATCAGGCTGCCTACGATGCCGGTACTTTAGGTAAGCGTCTGGGTAAACTTTTTCAGCACACGTTTACCGCAGCAAAAAAAGTGCGCACCGACACCGCTATTGGTTCCAGTCCGGTCTCGGTTGCCTTCGCCGCTGTTCAATTGGCTCAACAAATTTTCGACAAGCTCAGCGAACAGACCGCCTTATTGATAGGTGCTGGTGAAACCATAGAATTGGCCGCTCGGCATTTATCCCAGCAAGGCATAGGCCGCATCATTATCGCCAATCGCACCTACGATAAAGCACACACGCTGGCTGCACAATTTAACGGCTATGCCATTGCCTTGTCGGAACTCCCCATGCATCTGGCTGAAGCAGATATTGTTATTTCATCAACCGCCAGTCAATTGCCGATTCTGGGCAAAGGTCGCGTGGAAAGTGCCCTTAAAAAGCGCAAA
>CAIQND010000033.1 GCA_903873045.1 uncultured Methylococcaceae bacterium
CACTGCCAATATGGATACTTTAATTGCCCTGGGGGTCGGTTCTGCTTACGGTTACAGCCTGCCGGCCTTATTTCGACGTAACGGGCATATCTACTTTGAGGCCGGTGCGGCCATTATCACCTTTGTATTGCTGGGGCGCTTCTTGGAAGAGCGGGCTAAAGGCAAGGCCGGTGTAGCGATACGCAAACTGGTTGATCTACAACCGCAAACCGCGACCGTTATTCGTGACGGGCAAGAAAGTGTTATTGCCGTTGACGATTGTGTGCTTGACGATGTGTTGCTGGTTCGTCCGGGCGAGAAGATTCCGACTGACGGTATTGTTATTCACGGTGTATCCACCGTTGATGAAGCCATGGTGACGGGAGAAAGCCTACCGGTCGTAAAAGACATAGGCCATAAAGTGATAGGTGGCTGTGTTAACGGTAGCGGTGCATTGCGTGTTCGCGTTACCGCAGTCGGTATGGATACCGTACTGGCTGGCATAGTACACATGGTCGATCAGGCGCAGGCAACCAAATTGCCGATTCAAAAACAGGTGGATAAAATTTCCGCCGTGTTTGTGCCTTCCGTGATGGTGCTTTCTGGCTTAACGATGGCAGGCTGGCTAATGGTCGGTGCGCCTTTTGGTTTTGCTTTTGGCAATGCCATCACCGTATTGTTGATTGCTTGCCCTTGTGCGTTGGGCTTGGCAACGCCTGCGGCGATTATGGTGGGTGCGGGGCAGGCCGCTCGTGAGGGTATTTATATCCGTAATGGCGAAAGTCTGGAAACAGCCGCCAAGCTTAATGTCGTGGTTTTTGATAAAACCGGTACGATTACGGAAGGCAAACCTAAAGTGACGGATTTACTTAAATTATCCCGAATGAGCGATGAAAAACTCATCCGCTTGGCCGCTTCCGCAGAAAATAATTCAGAACATTTTTTGGGTAAGGCGATAGTGGCTTACGCTAAAGAACATACTATCGAGTTACAGGAATGCACGCATTTTTACAGTGAAACCGGCCGGGGCATTGAAGCCGAAGTGGACGGTAAAACGCTGTTGCTGGGTAACAAGGCATGGCTGCTGGATAAAGATATCATCGTTGACGGCTTGTTGAATGCTGCCAGTGATTTTTCTGGGCAGGGCAAAACTCCGGTATTTATGGCAATCAACGGCAAAGCGGCGGCTGTATTCGGCATTGCTGACAAACCCAGGCCACAGGCCATTGAAGCTATACAGCATTTGAAAAAATTGGGCATACAAACACTCATGGTAACCGGTGACACCGAAAAAACGGCTCACTATATTGCGGCCATTGTCGGTATTGAAACGGTTATCGCCAATGCCAGACCTGAGCAAAAACTGGCTATTATTCACCAGTTTCAAAAAGAGGGTAAAAAAGTCGGCATGATTGGTGACGGCATTAATGATGCACCCGCATTAGCGGCGGCCGATGTCGGTTTTGCCATTGGCACGGGGACTGATATAGCGATTGAGTCTGCGGATATGACGCTGGTACAGGGAGATATTACCAAAGTGACCGGGGCTATTCAGTTAAGTACCGATACCATCAGAATCATTAAGCAAAATTTATTCTGGGCATTTGCTTATAACGTTATTGCCATTCCAGTCGCGTCTATGGGTAAACTTAACCCGATGATAGCGTCTGCGGCCATGGCCTTAAGTTCGGTTTCGGTTATTGTTAATTCATTACGGTTAAGTAAAAAACAGGATTAAAAAAATGGATCATTCAACGATGGATATGGGCATGCAGCATGTGACTGTTGCTGCGGGCGGCTTTGATTACGGACTGGCTTTTATGGCGGGTGTATTAGGCAGCGGACATTGCCTGGGCATGTGTGGCGCTCTGGTGTCCGGTTACTTTATGAAAGCGGGGCCTTCAAAACGTTATTTGCCGTATTTTATGTATCAGTTGGCCCGGATATTCGTTTATACAATGGTCGGTTTTGCGGCAGCGGCGCTCGGATTTGTGCTGGTTTCCAGTGGCGTGTTTGGTAAGGTTCAAAGCATCTTGCAGATGTTTATCGGTGCCATCGTTATTATTCTTGCGCTGGGGATTTTAGGCTGGATTCCTTTCCAAGGTTCCGTCAGATTATTACCCATGAATTTATTACGTCGGGGTTATGCCGAATCAAGAACCAAAGGCCCGCTACTGGGCGCCACCATTGCGGGTTTGTTAAATGGCTTAATGCCTTGTCCGTTAACCTTTGCCATGGCGGTTAAAGCAACGTCAGCCACTACCGTGATGGAGGGCGGCTTGTTAATGCTGACCTTTGGCGCGGGTACGCTGCCGACAATGCTGTTTGTCAGTCTGGCGTTTGGCAAAATGAGCGCCCACTTTAGAGGCTTAATGTTAAAGTCGGCTGCACTCATTATGATTGTAATGGGCTGCAACACCATTTACATGGGCTTGTCATTTTATGTGGCAGACAGTTTTCAGCAGCATAATTTTATCCATGACATTAAGCATGAAATTGATACGGTTATTTTAATTCTTCGGCAAATGGTTGATTACTATGCCGATTTAATAAAAAATATCCAGAGTCAGTAAAAGCGGCCAGCTGACTTCCCTGAATTCAACAATTAAGGGTGAGTTTAAAAAACGACAGATTTGTTTCATAGGATTTTGAGGCAACAAGTTATAAACTTCTGGCGTATTGCTGCTGTCGCTTAAGTAGTAACTCAAAAGTCCACTGACATTTTTAGTAAAACGCAATCGTGTTTGATTTCCCTATACTGACCAATATTTCATATAGACTCTCCTTTAAATTCTTAAGCGAGGTATAGGCTGAAAAAGGCATCCACTCGTATTTTATTTTTCTCCAAACTATCTCAATGATATTCAGCTCTGGCGAGTAAGGAGCAATATGGACAATGGATAGACCCGCTTTATTCGCAGGCAAGGTCGCCTTACACCCGGTCAACAACTGGCTTTGGATAATCATTGGGCGACTTATTGCCTAGGTCCCAAAACCGATTATGATTTTGCCCAAGTGTTCGGGCGTAACGCGCCGCTGTTTGTCGAAATTGGTTTTGG
>CAIQND010000034.1 GCA_903873045.1 uncultured Methylococcaceae bacterium
AATATCTTCATCGGTGCGCAGCGGCATTTGCGCTCAACTCTTGGCGCAGGCGGGTAAAAAGCGGTTGCTTGAGCGAGAACACCACGGTTGCCGTTTCCGAAGGAGAGAAGCCCTGCAATGCGCGGCTGCGGGAGACACCGGCCAGGAACTCCAAAACTGCCTTCCAGTCTGGCGTGGTGATGTCAGTGAAACTGCCAACGCGGCAGGCAGGAATAAAAAGCGCAAGAAGCTCGGCTGATTGTCGCCGCAAGTCAGCCTCTGAAATCAAGTCCTGGCGTGCGGTAAGAGCCGCTAACTGCTCGTGTAGCCAGTCCTCCAGTATGGGTTGTTCGTAACGGGTAAAAATTTCTGCAACGCGATTTGTAGTGTTGGTGGTCATGAATGTATCTCCTGTTAGGTTGATAGGAGGTATTGCCAAGAATAGGCGTTTCAACCGGATAAAGTTGGATTATGCTTAAGTTTTTGTAAGCTAGTCAACTGCTATTTTTAGGAAAATCGAGCACCGACCGAACACAGCACTGTCTAGCGTATAAAATGAGTAGAAAGACGACAAAACCCATCGTAATATCCATTACCCGCCGCACCCTTGATTTTTTTCACCACGAAGACACGAAGAACACGAAGTTTTCTTTTTTCGTGTCCTTCGTGGTGATAATCTTTTAAGGTTTTAAAGACTTACCCAGGTTATCGAATTAATTATTCATCCCGCCGTATCTTTCGACTTTACCCAGCCGAATGACTCCAACAGCATTAAAATAACGCCCAAGGTAATTGCGGAATCGGCAATATTAAACGCTGGCCAATGCCAGGTTTGGTAATAAACATCCAGAAAATCGATGACATAACCATAAGCCAAACGGTCAATCAGATTACCAATCGCACCGCCCAACACCAGCGACAAGGCCACGGCCAGCAAAGTCTCATGTTGTTTGAGACGCGCCAGCCAAACGGCTATAACACAGCTAATAGCCAAGGCAAGTCCTGCAAAAAACCAGCGTTGCCAACCACCCGCTTCACTCAAAAAACTAAACGCGGCACCGGTATTGTGTACGTAGGTCAATTTAAAAAACGGCAAAACCGGAATTGATTGATATAACTTCATGGAACCATCTACTGCAAGCTTGGTTCCCTGATCCAACAATATTGCAAATAACGATAACCCTAACCATTTCAACATACTAAAATTACGCATAATGTCGGTGTTCACCGGTGCCCGCTACATTTTCAATGCAGCGACCACATAACTCGGGATGTTCGGCATGTTCAGTCACGTCATAGCGTTGATGCCAGCAGCGCACGCATTTTTGATGTTTAGAGACAAGCACTTTTAATTTAACGCCTTCAAGCTCAGTCTGAATGGCATCTTCAGGAGTGAATTGTTCCGCGATAAGAAACGCATTAGACGTGATAAAAATAAAATGCAATTCATCGGCCAAATGACTTAAGGCATCAAAAAAATCGGCATTACAATACAGCTCTACTTCAGCATTTAAAGAAGACCCTATATCACCTTTACCGCGACTTTTTTCCAGTTCTTTACTAACAGCAGTTTTTACGGACATGACTTTTTGCCAAAACTCGCGATTCATCGGCGCACTATCATCCAGCTTAACCAACCCATGATACCAAGTTTCCAGAAATACCGATTCACTGCGCTCACCCGGCATATACTGCCAGATTTCATCAGCGGTGTAACTGATAATGGGTGCCAACCAGCGCGTCAAGGCTTCCAACACATGATACATCGCAGTTTGCGCAGAGCGTCGCGCCAAGCCATCGGCTTTTGCAGTGTATTGACGGTCTTTAATAATATCCAGATAAAATCCGCCCAAATCAATCACGCAAAAATGATGTACCTTTTGAAAGAGTTGTTGAAACTGATAGGTTTCGTAAGCGGTTTTAACTTCTTCCTGCAATGCGTAAGCCCTATCAATTACCCAGCGATCCAAGGCCAATAAATCAGCGGTATCAACCAGATCCTGTGCAGGATTAAAGTCATCCAGATTGGATAACAAGAACCGTGCAGTATTTCTTAAGCGGCGGTAACCGTCAGACGTACGTTCCAAAATTTCATCAGACACGCGCATTTCGCTGCGATAATCAGTCGAAGCAATCCACAAGCGCAATACGTCCGCGCCCAGATTTTTCATGACCGCTTGTGGCGGAATAACATTACCTTTGGATTTAGACATTTTTTCGCCGTTCTTGTCAACGGTAAACCCATGCGTCAAAACGGCTTTGTAAGGCGCTACATCGTTCATGGCGGTTGATGCCAATAATGACGATTGAAACCAGCCACGATGTTGGTCAGAGCCTTCCAGATACAAATCGGCAGGAAACGTCAATTGCTCGCGTTTATCCAGTACGCAGGCATGAGTCACCCCTGAATCAAACCAGACATCCAGGGTATCGGTCATTTTTTCGTAATCAGCCGCTTCTACACCCAGCAGCAACTCTTCTTTCTCCAGCTCAAACCAGGCTTCGATACCTTTTTCTTCAATCCGTTTGGCAACTTGTTCAATCAACTCACCGGTACGGGGATGCAGTTCGCGGGTTTCTTTATGGATAAAAAACGTAATCGGCACGCCCCAAGTGCGTTGGCGCGAAATACACCAATCCGGACGACCTTCTATCATACTTTCTATACGCGCCTGACCCCATTCGGGAACCCAATTGACACGTTTGACTTCAGCCAAGGCTTGCTCGCGCAACTTGTTTTGATTCATGGAGATGAACCATTGCGGTGTCGCTCTAAAAATAATCGGTGTTTTATGGCGCCAGCAATGCGGATAACTGTGCAAAATAGCTTGTTGATGTACCAGTTTGCCCAAGCTTTCCAGCACTTCCAAGACATGGGCATTGGCATTAAAGACATGCTCGCCGGCAAAGATTTCTGTATTTGGCAAAAATACGCCATCAGCACCGACCGGATTATCAATAGGTAAACCGTATTTCTGACCAACAATATAATCGTCCTGACCATGACCTGGGGCAGTATGCACCGCACCGGTACCGGCTTCTGTGGTAACGTGATCACCCAAAATAATAGGCACTTGCCTATCATAGAAAGGATGTTGTAATAACTGGTGTTCCCAGGCCGAACCTTTGCAGTAACCTATAACATGATAATCATTAATGCCATAACGGAGCATGGTGTCTTTAAGCAAGGCTTCAGCAACGACCAAACGTTCTGTTTCACATTGCACGACGGCGTATTCCAAATCGGGATTTAAGGCAACTCCTTGATTGGCAGGCAACGTCCACGGCGTTGTCGTCCAAATGACTACCGATAACACACCTCTCCCTTCATGCTCAGGTGCATGATGACACAAGCCCATAAAGCCGTCTTCATCAACAACCTGAAAACGCACATCGATGGCGGGCGAATGTTTGTCTTCATATTCAACTTCGGCTTCTGCCAAGGCAGAACCGCAATCGGTACACCAGTGTACGGGCTTGGCACCGGCGACGACATGACCTTTTTGGGTGATTTTTCCTAACGAACGCACGATGTTCGCTTCAAAAGCATAATCCATGGTTAAGTAGGGATTATCCCAATCGCCTAAAATACCCAAGCGGACAAACGCTTCTTTTTGTATATTGACTTGCTTGCCCGCGTATTCACGGCAGGCTTTGCGAAAAACGGCAGGCGATACTTTAACGCCCGCTTTACCGATTTTCTTTTCCACCATCAATTCAATAGGCAAACCGTGACAATCCCAACCGGGGACATAAGGCGCGTCAAAACCGCTCAAGGTTTTTGATTTAACAATAATGTCTTTTAAGACCTTATTAACCGCATGACCAATATGAATCTCGCCATTGGCATAAGGAGGGCCGTCATGCAGGATAAACTTCGGGCGTCCGGTAAAGGCTTGCCTGATTTTATGATACAAGTCGGCTTCGTTCCATTTTTTTAACCGTTCCGGCTCGCGTTGCGCCAGATTGCCTTTCATAGGGAAAGCGGTATTAGGTAAATTTAGTGTTTTTTTATAATCCATTGTCATAATTTTTTAATCTCAGCAAAAAGTTTTATAGCCACGGCGACATATTTTTCAATCCGGGCTTTCATTTTTTAATAAACGTCATCGTGCGTACCGATAGTAATCAAGTTATCTGTCTTTAAAGAAGGCTCAAAGGCGTGTTCAGAAAACAAACGCAAAAAGATCATCTACGCTACCCGTCACGACCTGCTTCTGGGTGAACGCCAATTCAGCTTCCCCTGCCCTGTCAATAAGCCGGTTTCTTTGCATTTCATGGAGACGATGATTAACAATATCAGCAATATAACTTTGCTCATCCAAAGATAAATTAGCAATACTGTTTAATATCTCATTAACGTGTGTTGT
>CAIQND010000035.1 GCA_903873045.1 uncultured Methylococcaceae bacterium
TCAAAGCCGATGCGATCCAAGAATTTTACTACGGGTATAAGGCCGGCCTGGCTGGTCAGCCCGGATGCTGTTGCTGACATTTTAACTTTGCCTGCTGGCTTACGGGCGGGGGTGGCTTTGTTCTGTTTTTTTGATGACGTTGCTTTCATTAAAATAATGACCTGTAAGATTACCTGATAAATATATTATACCATTGATTTATAACGATTATTTAGCAATATAAGGTGTTGGCTTGCAGGATTTAGGTGATAAATAATTAAAAGAGACCGTTCGCTGAGCGGAGTCGAAGCGAGTGGTCTGCTTCGACTCCGCTCAGCGAACGGCTTAACCTTAAACTGTCCCGCCTAGTTGGTAGCCGTTTCTATGAAGGATGCAATTTATTGGAAAGGTTTTCTTGCTACTTAGGGTTGGACTTTACTGCCATAAAATCCAGCCCAGGCTTTGTAGTCCTATGTAACTATGGCGCTATCGCCACGTAAACTGTCAGAAGTATTGGTCTATAAAGCGGAGGTTTATAGAACCATGTAGAAGTAATGCGACATTCGACCACCCTCACCCCAGCCCTCTCCCAGAGGGAGAGGGCGCTTTATGTTGCTTTACTTCTAAGCCACTCTATATTTATTACAGGTTATGAATGGTTGCTTTTAGCGCTTGACTAATCCGGTAAGCCCGTTATTTTCCAGTGTGGGTTGATCCAGTAAACGGGACAACCAGGCTTCGGCAGCCAGCTTGTTGATTTTAAGTATCCAGTCAGGAAAGAATCCAAACACTATAATTAACAATGCGGGTACACACAACAAAGCCAGTTCACGCGGACGTAAATCCTGTATTTGATTAACAGCGGCTTTTGTGACAGGTCCGAAAAATGCCCTTCGGGTAAAAGACAGCATATAAGCTGCACTGAGCACAGCGCCTGCCAGCGCAGCAATACCGACACTGTGGTGAGCGGTTAAGGTGCCAATAATTAATAATAATTCAGCAGGAAAACCGCTGGTGCCGGGTACGCCGATACTGGCCAGTGTAAACAGAAAATAAAAACTGGTTAAACGAGGCATTACTTTAGCCAAGCCACCCAAGTGGATGACTTCGGTACTGCCCAGTCGATGTTGAATAAAACCGGCAATCAGCATCATGGAGCTGGCAATCAGGGTAAAATTAACGAGTTGAAAAATAGCACCTTGAAGGCCTTGCATTGTTAACGAGGCGATACCGATTATCACCAAGCCAACGTGACTGATGCTGGCGTAAGCCAGTAAGCGGCGTAAATTGGTTTGTTGCAAGGCAATCAATGCGCCATAAATAAGAGTAACCGCCCCTAAAATCCCCAATGCCCAGTTGTACTCAACCGCAGCAGAAGGCGCTAAAGGCAGAGTAAAGCGCAATATGCCGTAAACGCCGAGCTTTAGGCCAATTAAAAGGGCGGTTATTTGCGTAGGTCCTTCCATAGCAACGGTGGGCAACCAGGTATGAAAAGGTATTAAGGGTGCTTTAACGGCAAAACCTGACAGCAGCAGAAAAAATACAATCGCTTGCAAGTTATCCGGCAATGGCGTTTTTAGGAGTTCCGGCAAACTGAAGGACAGGTTCTGAGGAATACTAGCGTCTATGGTAAAAGCGTGATTAACGGCCAGTATGATAATGGCAAATAATAACGGAATGCCGCCGAACAGCATGAACAGGACGTATTTCATTGCTGCGCTGCGCCGCATCGGACCTATGCCCCATAAGCCGATCAAAAAGAAGATGGGCGGCAAAGTCAGTTCCCAGAATAAAAAAAACAGCACCGTATCCAGTGCCAAAAATACGCCGAGAGTGACGCTTTCCAACGCCAATAACAGGGCAAAATGAAATCGGTGCAGGTGTTGTACCGAATTCCAGGAAGCCATAATTGCCATGAGCGTCAACAGGGCTGACATCGGCAAAAATAAGACCGAAATGCCATCGATGCCAATCAAAAACTCAATATTCAGGCTGGGTATCCAGGCATACTGTTCGACCCGTTGAAAGAGGTTGCTTTCAGAGGTATTAAACAAGGCCAACACGATGAGTGTCAGGATCAGTTCGAAACTGGCAAAAGCCAAGGCGATCTTTTTAGCTTGTTTTATATTGTAGGTAATACCGGTTGTAATGGCACCCAATAAAGGCAACAGAATAATAAGGCTTAGTAGCGGAAAACCGGCTTCATTCATGTTGTTTGTCCTTGATATAGGTATTGGAATCACCTTTGGTTCTTTTTTTGCAAGCGGGGGAATTGTAATGAGAAGTGCAAGGTTGATCGTCCAAAAGGGAGGGGAGGGGGATTTGTTTACCATGCATGGGATAAAGCTCGCCTAGATCGGTCGCTTCTTGATCTATATAGTCCAACCACGGTGTTGTGTAAAAGCCGGTAACAATCAGTAATGAGCAAATTACTCCGGTGATAATGCGCTCTTTTCTAACCGGATGATGGTTGCTGCTGTAAGGTTGATGTTTGCGTTTGGGGGTTGCTATAAATATCTGTTGAAAAGCCCGGAGCAAAAAAGCCGCAGCAAGCACATTACCCAGTAATATTGCAATCGCCAGTAACCAACCGTCTTCTTCAATAACGCCTTCAATGAGTAAATGCGCTGCGTCGTACCCTGGCGTACCGGGCATAACCATCGTGCTGAGTGCGGAGATTAAAAACAGTAAGGCGATGGCGGAATTGGTATCAAACAGCCCACCTAGACGCGGGATAAAAGCAGTGCGCGTGCGTTCATAAATCAACCCCACACTAAATAACATGCCTGCTGTGGCAAGTCCATAAGCAATAGACAATAACAGGCTGCCCTCCAGACCGTATTCGTTAAAACAGAAAAGTCCAATAACCAACATTCCTGTATGACTAACGACAGCAAAGGCCAGCAACCGGCGGCTATTAATTTGCATCAGGGCCAGTAACGCACCATAAAAAATACTGATCAGACTTAAGGTCAAGACAAATCCTGCCCATTGTTCAGCGACACCTGGAACGAGAGGTAAAATAAAACGAATGACTGCATAAATGCCCAGTTTTAAGCCCACCATAAAAATGGCGCAACTGGCCACCGTGCCTTGTTCCGCAAGTAGCGGCAGCCAGCCATGAAACGGAAATAACGGCATTCGAATGGCGAAACCAAAGAACAGGAGTACAAAAATCAATACTTCGTCATGTAAATAAGCATTGTTTTGTTTTAGTGTTAGCCAGTCAAAGGTAAGTGCATGATCTGAGTCAATTAAACCAAAAGCCAGCAACATAAAGCCGGCCAAGGTCATTAGTAAACCGCTACCCCAGTATTGTAGAAACAGGATGACGATCCAGCGTCTGTTTTGTCCGGTTCCTGCATGAGTGGTCAATAAAACGACCGGGATAATTTCCAGCATACACCATAGCCAAAATTGCATCAGGTTAAGCGCTGTAAAAGCACCGATTAGTATGCCTTCGTAACCCAGCAGGCAGGCAATGAACAGCCGATCCGTGACATGTCGGGTTATTAAGGTATAAACCAGAGTCAGCAAGGTTAAAACAGCGGTTAATGGAATAAATAAAATATTTGCGCCATCAACACCGACAGTGTAACTGAACCAGCCAAAGTGAAGGTTTTCGGCCAAATGAATGCCTGGATTACTTGGATCGAAAATAGCCAGCAGGTAAAGACTGAGTAACACAGTCAATAGCGTTCCGGCAAAGCCAAAGCGCAGGGCAATAGTTGACGAGCGTGAACACAGAATTGCGGCCATGGCCGCAAGTGGAACCAGTGTCAATGCACTTAGCAACGGGAAGGCCGCAGATTCTGACCAAGGGGTAACTGTAAAATCCATTAAAGGTAAATCCACAATAAATCGATTGATAAAATTTAAAAGATTATCACCATGAAGACACGAAGGACACGAAGAAAAAAACTTCTTGTCCTTCGTGTCTTCGTGATGAATAAAATGTTTTTGATAGTCTGTTAACCGATGTCTCGCTGTGGGTCATAGGCTGTACCATTAGTTTCTTAAAATACAATCAACAAGGTTATTAATACAAACAGTACCAGATAACGAGGTCTTAAGATTAACTGCTCAAATTTATTGGCAGCGTGCCCCAGTTTTCGACCCTGCATAATGGCATCTTTGTTGATGCCGCGTAAGACAAAGCGGTCTTCAAACCCGTGCATGATGGCGGCAAACCATTCGGTGAGTTTGCCCGCCAGACCACTGCCTTGGGCAAATTGATCGGCATCATTATCCAGTCGGGCACCCAGCATTTTTTCTTCCTGTTGTGCCAGTGATGACAGGGTTCGAATAGCCGGGGCAGGCACACCCATTATGTGATCAAGAATATGGTCATCAAAATAGCTAAGATCGTGTGCCAGTCGTCGAAGCGGTCTTACCAAAGTCCAATCGGTAATTTGATCCAGCCAGAAACGCTGTAATGATGCAATGTAGGCCCAGCGGAGCCTGGCGATGACCGGCGTAACCGGTTTTACGGGATTGCCCAGTACAGCGTGCATCAATGACGGTGCGGTTAAGAACAGATAGCAACGGACTACGGCATGGGCGCAAAGATGCCAACTGGCCAGTTGCCAAAAGCCCAAACCACAGGCCAGAAACATCAGTCCCAACTGACCTGATGTGGCAAAAACCTGTGAACTCTTCAAGTCAGTCTGGGTTAAGCCAACGATAAAGCTATAAATCGCCGTTATGCCCCCGACTACTGCGAGCACCGTCATAGCAAAGGGCGCTTGTTCAAAAAGGGGTTGCAACGCACAGACAAGATAAACACCAGCATGAATCATAATCGCGCCATAAAATACGGCACTTGAGGGTGTTGGTCCTTCCATCGCCCGTGCCAACCAAGGCGTAAAAGGTAGTTGCGCAGATTTGGCAAATGCCGCCAGAGTAAAACACAGGGCAATTCCGGTCGCTTCACCCCGGCTGAGTTGCGCTGAAACGGCATTCAAATCGTTCCAGTTAATGCTGTCGACCCAGGCATAGCTTAATGCTATTCCCAGAATAAACCCTGTATCACCGATTCGGTTAGTGACAAAAACCCGGGTGGCATTAAAAGTTGCAATCGGACGCTGGTAGGCGTAGGCGATCAACAGGTAAGAACAGAGTCCGGCAATCTCCCAGCCGAAAAAAGTACCGATGGCATTACCCGATAACACCAGTAACAGCATGCCTGAAGCAAACAGGCTTAAAATAAAGAAAAAGCGGTGGAAGCCGGTTTCCCTGTGCATGTAATTGATCGAAAAGCACATGACAATAACTAATAGCACAGAAAACAAAGCGGCTAATCTGACATTAAAACCCGTGGTGATAAAATTTACCGAGATGCTTAAGGTATCACTGCCTAGCCATTGCCCTACATTCAATTGCCCCGTGTTTTTATTGAGCAAGTCAGCGCCCAGTAATACCAAGGCCAGTAGGCAGGACATGCTGATAGCCCACGTAGCGATAATTGCCGTTGTGTTTTCACTGGCTTCACCGCGAAGTACGCCTGATAACTGACCGATGCCGATCAGTGCGGCCGCGATAAAGGGTAGTAAAGGGATTAGAGCGACTAAGGCATCCATAATTTTAAAGTCCCCTTCCGCATTAATAGAGAGTTATTCACCACGAAGACACGAAGTTCACGAAGAAAAACCAAGGCAAAAATGGTGTGTCTTCGCGGTTGACTAATTAAGTGGCTTAAGTAGGCGCTTATGTTCATTATTCTATAGTCCCATTGTTTCAGGCCTGTCCTGAGCCTGTCGAAGTGGCTGTCTAATCAATCTGGGCGGGACAGGTAGTGTTTGATCTTGGTAACAATCCTGAGAATTGTCGCAGAGGGGTAAATTTTTTGCTTCAGCTTGCCAAGCCACAAACCCTGTTCCGCGCTCAAAAATAAAAATTTCACCGCTGTCTGGATCTTTGCTGCTTAAATTAAGCCAGCCACCGGCTATTAGTTCTCGTAAACTTTCCTGATCTGCATAAATACGCTCTAGTACCGATGTTTTTGCTTCTACCAACAGTTGCAGGCGCATTGCTTCATGGATTTCAATCATTTGCTGCGGCAGGCCGGTGCGTAAATCACTGCTGGCTCCTTCCATGACGCCAAAAAAGCCGGTTACGTTATGCGGCACTTTAGAACCACACCCCAAGTGCTCGTTATTAACGGTGGAAAAATAGTATTCCAAATTAATACCTGAACCCACCGGTCCCACTGCCAGTAAAATGCCTTCAAGAATTTTCCCGTCAGGGTCTTGAGTGGGATCATAAGAAATTAAAAATACGCGCCGATCAAAAAATGCACCCTGAGTCAGCGCTCTTCTGCCAACCAATGCCGCTGCATTAGTTGCGTGTCCCAGTTCGGGCCTGGCTTGCGAGAAGTCGGTCGAGCGTTCCTGTATATGCGCCAAGGCTTGTTTGGGCGTTGGTTTGCGAGGTGCAGAAGCCAGTCGGCGACAGCGTTCGTGCGCCGACATCAGTTGAGCATGGCGCAATGCCTGTTGTAATTTTTTCAGGCTGGGTCGTCGTTCTGTTGGTAGGTCGGTTAGATCGAACCAACTGATGGCTTCATTACAGGTGTTGTGTTCGGCACCGATAAACCAGGTATCGGATGGAATAATGATGCCGCGTTCGATCAATAGTTTACGTATTTCCCGACGATTGGCCATCGCTGCGAATACCCGACCATTAGGTCCGCCATGACGGCCACTGCAAGCGCCGCAATCATAAGCCGCTAAATGCGGATTATTCTGACTAATAGAACCATGCCCCATCAACATGACTAATTCGGCAAAGCCATAAGTTAAACCTGTATTTCGCAGTAAACCGGCAACACGGTCGGCCTGTTCGTTATCGGTAAAGCCCGATTTGGGATGCTCCGGCGAAGCAACGGTCAGGTTATCCGTTGAGGTGAAATTGAGCTGAGTCTTAACCGGTGGCGATAGCCGCTGTGTTACACTTGACAGCAAATGGTAGTACGCTTTTGGCAGCAGTGACTTTGCCAGCAGGTTCAGTAACGTCAGTGGCGCAATCACATCAATAACCGGATGCGATACTAGCAGATTACGACGTAAACCATTCTGTAGCCAATTGGCAAGTCGCTGCTTGAGTTTGCGTCCACGGTTATGAGTGGCTAAGACTTTATTGTTTCCGGTACGCGCCACTTCCTTAACTTCGTGCGCAGGCATCACTACCACCGGGCACAGTGCGGTCACTTTATGGTCATCCAGACCTTGGTAGTTCATGGCGACGCCGAAAAATCCGGCAGCTCCCAACGTTTCAATAGCGGGATTAAATTCTTCAAGATGGCGACGAAAACCTTCTTCGCGGTCATCCATGCAGAATATAATCTGCGCGTCTGGACGTTTTTTGCGTATAGCCCAGCGACCACGATTATGATTGGCACGCAATGCCTGAAAAAAGCTGTCCCGGTAATTGTTTTCGTAAGCATTAAGCCAAACTTTACTGCGTTCGGTGACGGTAAACTTATCCAATAAGGTTAGCATCGCAAGACAATCTGTTTTTTGCAGAGCTTGCAGGTGTTGGGCATTAAGCCCCAAATGCTGACATAACCGAAACAAGCGCCAGCCACTGTTGTGTAGCGTAAGTCCTGCGTTGCTTTCAGATAGCGGACTGCACTGCCAAGTTAAAATCAACTCGGCAAGTTGTTGCCAATCAGCGCGGCCGCGTCGTTCGGGAGCCGCTTGAATGATTAATGATTCGGCCAGTCGAGTCAGGTATTCCGGCAA
>CAIQND010000036.1 GCA_903873045.1 uncultured Methylococcaceae bacterium
GAATTCCAACCAGCATTAAGAGCGCTTATCCTGCACTGCCGATACGAAGCAGAGTGAAAACGCTCTACAGACAACATACCGATCTTGCTTCGTCGCTTAACAGCGTCGCCAGCCTTTTTTGAACCCGCTCTTGTACTTAAGTACCGGGCTGTATCTACCAACATGAGAACCGCTATCGCCTCCCATCTTCCAACTTCTCCAACAGATCGCCTCGGTCGGCATTGGCTGCGTTTTATGCTCCCGCTACTCGCCCTTTCGCTACTGATCGGTGCGATCGGCACCATCGGCTATCGCTACCTGAGCGCGGAAATACGTCGCGAAAATGACCGCACCCTGGCTGTGATCGTCGAACAGAAACGACAACAAATCGAGGCTTGGCTCACTGAGGCTCGGATTGATACCGACTTGGCTTTTTACGGCCACTCACAGCTTGAGATACTTTTCAGTCAATGGCAAAGCAGCGGTCGGAAGAATGGGGCAAGTCTGAAACAAATGCAGGAGCTAATGGTACAGATGGCAAAGGCTCGAGGCTGGGCCGGGCTGGCTGTGGTGGATGTCGAGGGGCATCCTGCCTTCGCCATTGGTGAAGCCGATGTCCGAGCCTATACGGATTTAATCCGGGATATCTTGCGCCGACCGCGTGTTGAACTCATCGATTTGCACAGTAACGCCAAGGGAGATATTCAATACGGCATTCTGGCACCCATCGGGTCTCCAGACATGGCACCGCTGGGTGTGGCCTACGTGACTTGGCACGCGAATCAGGCTCTGAACCCGTTGGTTGAGTCCTGGCCGGTGCCAACCCAAACGGCGGAGACCTACCTGGTTCGGCGCGACAGCGAAGAAGTGCGCTTTTTGACACCTCTACGCTTTAAGCCTGATGCAGCACTCTCAATGACCCTACCCTTGAGCACGCCAAAGATGCCGGCAGCCAGAGCAGCGCGTGGAGAGCGAGGTATTATTGAGGGCGGCAGCGATTATCGCGGGACTCCCGTGCTAGCCTACGCCTCCGCCATTGCCGGGACACCTTGGTTGATGATCGCCGAAATAGACGATATCGAGGCCTATGCCGGCATCCGTCACTTGGCATGGGCCACGACTCTAGTCGTCGGCTTTGGCCTGCTGCTGGTCTATTCCGCAGGCTATTTACTGTGGCGCAGGGAACAGCAGCGTCAAGAGTTGAAAGCGCTGAAAGCCCAGTGGGCAGCCGAGGCGCGTTTTCGCGTCATCTTCGAACAAGCACCGTTGGGTGTCGCGTTGGTCGACTCGACTACCGGACAGGTTCTGGAAGCCAACGTTCGCCTTGGCGAGATCGTCGGTCAAACACTCGATCAGTTGATAGGAGTCAACAATCCCCAGCATCGCTTCACGCACCCGGACGACATTCAGCAGAGTCTCGATAACACGAGACGGCTTAACGCCGGCGAGATCAGCAACTACCGACTGAACAAGCGCTATCTTCATCAAGACGGCTCAGTGATCTGGGCCAGCGTGACCTGTGCTCCGGTGCAAGTCGATACCGACGCGCCCCCCCGTCACTTATTTATCGTCGAGGACATCACGGCACGCAAGCAGATGAAAGAAAAACTGCGAATCAGTGAGGAGCGACACCGCCTGCTGGCCGACAATGCCATCGACACCATTAAGACGATGGATCTTGACGGAAGGTTTTCCTACGTAAGCCCATCCGTTGAAAAGTTAAGGGGCTTCACAGCCGATGAAGTGAAGCCGCAATCATTGGAAGAGGTGCTCACTCCCGACTCACTGACCATTGCCCAAGCGTATTTCGAAAAATTACGTGCCAACGTAGCAGCCGGACTTCCCTTGGAAAACTTTCGGGGAGAGCTTGAACAGCGGTGCAAAAACGGCTCATCCGTCTGGACCGATGTCACGGCAAGCCCTATTCTCAGTGCCGACGGCATCTTTGTGGAAATCCTTGGCGTGTCCAGAGACATCAGCGAACGGAAGCGTTACGAGCATGAGCTGCGGCAGGCTTACGATGCCGCTGAGGCTGCCAACGCCGCTAAAAGCGAGTTCCTGGCTCACATGAGTCATGAGATACGCACCCCGATGAACGCGGTGCTCGGCTTGGCCCAAGTACTGGAACGCGAACCGCTCATCGGAAAGCAGCGTGAAATGGTCGAGCGCATCCGGACTGCCGGCCAATCCCTGCTCGCTATTCTTGACGACGTGCTCGACTTATCCAAAATTGAAGCGGGGCAACTGCGCATCGAACCCCGCCCCTTCGACCTGGGGAGCCTGTTGGCTAATCTTGATAGCCTGATGGGCCAGGCCGCAGGAACCAAAGGACTCACGCTGCGCCTGGAGCCTCCTGCCATGCAGTTGGGATCATTAATCGGCGATGGACTGCGTTTGGAACAGGTATTGTTCAACCTGACAGGAAACGCTATCAAGTTTACCGAGCTGGGGGAAGTAGCGGTCTTTATCCAAGTGCGCGAGATCGGCGAAACCACCGTGCGGCTGCGCTTCGAGGTATGCGACAGCGGCATAGGCATTGCGCCCGAGGCGCTGGCCCGGCTATTTTCGCCTTTCACCCAAGCGGATGCGGGCATCAACCGTCGTTTCGGTGGCACAGGTCTAGGCTTATCCATTTGCAAGCGTCTGGTAGAGCTAATGGGCGGAGAGATTGGCGTTGAGAGCCAAGTCGGCCAAGGTAGTACCTTTTGGTTCGAATTACCTTTTCAAAAAGGTCGCGAAGGTGATAAGGACGCACTGGTCACCCACCAGGCACCGCCCTCCTGTGAGCCGCGCCTGGCGGGAATGCACATACTCGTGGTGGACGACAGCACTATGAACCGAGATTTGATGGAGCGTGCGCTGGCGCTGGAAGGTGCGGCCACCACTCTGGCCGCTGATGGCCAACAGGCCGTACAACTTCTCATAACTCGGCCAGAGGCTTTCAATGCGGTGCTGATGGATGTACAGATGCCCGTGATGGACGGCTTGACTGCAATCCGGCTGATCAGAGAAGATTTAGGTTTAACCGATCTGCCAATCATTGCCTTCACCGCCGGCGTGCGTGAAGAACAGCAAGCGGCAGCCCGTGCAGCCGGTGCAAACGACGTGCTTGCAAAGCCGATGGATCTGGACCAGATGGCGGTCATGCTGTCAAAATGGATTAAGCCTCGACAGACCTCAGTCCCAGCGGCACAGACATCGACAGGCATCAATACTATCAAAGACTTTCCGGATATCGCTGGAATCGACCGAGACGGTGCAGCAAAGCGGCTGAGCGGTGATCGGGATATGTTCATCAGTCTGCTGGAGATGTTCTTCGATGACAACATTAATGCAGTAAAGCTGGCACGTAGCGATCTAGCCTCGGGTGATAGGGAAATGGCTGCCCGGCGGATGCATACTCTAATCAGCAATGCCGGTTTTATCTGTGCGCTGGACATTATGGAATCGGCCAGAGGGCTGGAGCAAGCCATCGACCAAGGAGAGACGGAACTGGATGTGCGGCTTGACACTCTGGGGCATCAGATTACCGAACTTGTCGAGGCCAGCACACCCTGGCGGTGAACCGCTAGCATCTGACTGACGGAATTAACACAAAGCCCTGAAAGGGCATAATACATCAGCATAGGATGCAGCCCTAAGAAATCAGGAATATCCACAAAACCCCAAGTCCTGCAATGGCGAAAGCAAATGTTATCGGGTGCATGATTATCGTCATTGTTTTTTTGAATTCGATAGGCGTTACCCATCACTGATAGATTAGGCCCTTCAGGGCGTTTCAAACCCGTAAGGTGCGTTGATATAGGCATAACCTAAAAAACGTATTTGAACCACAGATAAACACGGATTTACTCAGATAAACAACGCGTTAGATCAATTCTTTTGATCACCCTTTTGGTAAATTGTCAGTCGTGCTTAACATCATGTATTATCAGTGCTTATCTGTGTAAATCTGTGGCTAAATGAGGTTTTTAGGATAAATAACCGGGGACAGAGTACTTAGACAGAACTTTACTCTGTCCCCGGTTATTTAAAAATCATGATCCGGTTTGGGAATAAAAGTAGACGTGGGCATGGCGTTATCTTATGTAGCGGGTTGAATAGCGGATATTTTCAGGCTGATATTGTCAGTAATCAGTCTGTATATAGGCGGATTTGTTTACTTTACGCGTGTATTAACTATAAAACCATCTGTTTGCGGCCTGTTTACGTCTGTAAAAACTCTAATGTTGTGTGTTGGCAGCGTTTTATAAAACAGATCCCTCTGCAAGCCTTGATGGCTATGGCTTAAAGGCTTTTCCACTGCGCTCTGATTACTTGCCATTGCAGCGTAATTATTGGCGTAA
>CAIQND010000037.1 GCA_903873045.1 uncultured Methylococcaceae bacterium
ACCTTTTACCTTGAACCCATGACTTTATCATCATCACAACAAATCGTTTTAGCCAGCAGCAATCTTGGCAAGATTAAAGAAATCCAGGCGATTCTTGCGGGGCATCTAATTGTTCCACAATCGATGTTTAATGTTATGGATGCTGAGGAAACCGGCTCTACTTTTGTAGAAAATGCCATTATCAAAGCCAGAAATGCAGCTCTGCATTGCAACTTACCATCTATCGCAGATGACTCCGGATTGGTTGTCGATGCTTTAAAGGGAGCACCGGGGGTTATTTCTGCACGCTATGCCGGTGTTGATGTCAGCGATCAGGATAACGTGCTTAAATTGCTACAGGAACTGCAAGGGATTCCTGATGAGCAACGCACGGCCCGTTTCATTTGCGTGATGGTATTTATGGAGCACGCTGAAGATCCATTTCCGGTCATTGCGCAAGGCGTTTGGGAAGGTAGAATTTTAAATCATGCCATCGGCACCAATGGCTTCGGTTATGATCCGGTATTTTGGGTGCCTGAACATAAGTGCGCATCAGCTGAATTATCGGCAGCCGTTAAAAACTCAATCAGTCATAGAGGTCAGGCATTGCGAAGCTTAACGACTTTAATTAAGGCCAGGGAATTGTGGGTGCCCTCTTGTCGCCTCTACAGTCCACTGATGTCATGAATACTCTATTACCTATAGCCCAGCAGTTTGTCAAAAATATTACAGCGTTATCGCCGCTAGGTAACGGTTTGATTAATGACACGTTTCTGGTTGCAACCGAGTCATCACACTTTGTTCTACAACGTATCAATCGCACTGTTTTTCCTGCGCCCCATCAGATTATGGATAATTTGATCAGGCTTAACCGGCATCTTGATCAAAAAGCCAATTCAGCCGTTAAACTGAAAATCCCGAAACTTTTAAAAACCACCACCGACCAGGATTTTTATCAGGATGCACACGGCGATTACTGGCGTGCGCTTGGTTTTATAGAGAATACAGAAAGCCTGGAGACGCTCACTACTTTAAGTCAGGCGCAACAGGCGGGATTTGCGCTGGGACATTTTCATCGCTTAGTCAGTAATCTTGACCCTTTATTGATGCATGATACGTTGCCCGGATTTCATATTGCTCCTGAGTATTTAAGCCACTATCAACAGGTTTTAACGCAAGCACCCAAACAAATTGAGCCAAAAAGTCTTTATTGCGCGGCATTTATCGATCAGTTTCAGCACCTCACCGAGTGGCTGGAAACAGCAAAACAGCAAGGATTTTTGGTATTACGGGTTATCCATGGCGACCCTAAATTAAATAATTTTCTGTTTGATAAGCACAGCAAAAAAATCGTCAGTCTTATTGATCTGGATACAGTTAAACCGGGATTGGTGCATTATGATATTGGTGATTGTCTGCGCTCCTGCTGCCACCATGTGGAAACCAATGAATTTGATCTAACTATTTGTGCCGCCCTATTAAAAAGCTACTTATCCGAAGCATGCTCGTTTTTTTCAGCTTATGATTATCAGTATTTATTCGCCGCCATACAATTAATTCCGTTGGAACTGGGACTTAGGTTTTATACCGATTACCTGGAAGGTAACCGGTACTTTAAAGTAACTGATCCTAAGCAAAACTTGCACCGCGCAGCGTCACAATTTCAGTTATGTGAGAGCATCATGGCGCAGGAACCAGCGATTAAGGCACTGATAGAGCAGCTAAAAGTCCAGTGAATAATTTAAGCGTCGCCGAATTAATGCAGCTGTTTCCACAGTCAGGAGAACTTGTCTGGAT
>CAIQND010000038.1 GCA_903873045.1 uncultured Methylococcaceae bacterium
AATCCTGCTTTTAATGGGTAAAATATTCTCCAGAAATCACCTAATGCCACTGATTCACCGAATAACATTATAAAATATGACCCCTAAGTTGATAGCCTTCATTGAAGTGCTCGTCACGTTTAAGCGGTTAATCTGTGGTATTTTATTTTTATTACTGAGTAGTGTCCTTAAATTTGCGATAATGCTCAATCATAATTTATACAGGATATCAGTTAACCATGTGGTTTAAAAATCTTAGCCTTTTTCGTCTTACCGAAACTTTCACCTTAACTCCTGAAGAGCTGGAGCAAAAACTTGAAGCACTCTCTTTTCGTCCTTGCGGACTTCATGAGGAATTTACTTTTGGCTGGACACCGCCTTTAGGTAAAACAGCACAGCAACTGGTGCATCACACTAACGGCTATATGATGCTGTGCTTGAAAAAAGAAGAACGGGTTCTGCCATCTGCGGTGGTTAATGAATTGGTTCAGGAAAAAATTTCTGAAAAAGAAGAACAGCAAGGACGTAAATTATCCAAAAAAGAGCGCACTGAAGTCAAAGATGAGCTTATCTTTGATCTATTACCTAAAGCTTTTACCTTTTCCCGCAAAATATATGCTTATATCGACCCTAAAGGCGGCTGGGTCTGTGTTGATGCGGCTTCGGCAAAAAGTGCCGAGGACTTGCTGAGTTTATTGCGTAAATCGCTGGGTTCATTACCTGCCGTACCTCTAAATACACTAGAGAAACCGAGCAAAACCATGACCCAATGGCTGCTTGATAATAAAGCGCCTGACGACATTACCATCGAAGATGAATGTGAACTGCGCTCTCCCGAAGAGGCCGGCGGCATTATCCGTTGTAAACGCCATGATTTGGCGCTTCCTGAAATTAAAAATCACCTGGATACCGGTAAAGAAGTTATTAAACTGGCCGTCAGTTGGGCTGACCGGATTTCCTTCATTATTGATGAGAATTTGTCGGTTAAACGACTGCGCTTTCTTGAGTTAATTCAGGATCAAGTATCTGATATTGAAACAGACGATGAAGCCGCCCAGTTTGATGTGGACTTTTCAATTATGTCAGCAGAATTGGCTAACTTCCTGCCTCGCCTGATAGAATTGTTTGGCGGAGAAAACAAGGCATAAAAAAAGCCCGGCGGTAAAAAACCGCCGGGCTTTTTCTGCTCTAAAGCAACGATGATTTATTTCATCATTGATTTTTTGAACATGCTGTCCAATTTGCTGTTTGTGTCTTGAGCATATTGAGCAGCACGGTTGGCTGCAGATTCTGCTGCTGACGCTTTAGCAGATGCATCTGCTGCTGCACTTTGTGCGCTTTGTGCATCAGATGATGCTTGAGCTACAGAAGTTTTCAAGCCGTCAATTTGCGATTGCAGGCCTTCGATATCAGAAGTAGATGCACAACCAACAACTAAGCTGGCAACCATTGCGATCATTGCTAATTTCATTACTTTTTTCATATTATTTTCCTCAGTCAAAGTTATTACAACAAAAAAACATTTATAGCTGGAATGAATTCTAACACTGTTAGATATATTTTCCAGCTTTATTTTATCTTAACCACGGTTCCCGTGTCGACCAATTGACTTAAATGATCAATCTGAGTATTAGTTAATGCGATGCAACCATGAGTCCAATCAAAAACTTTATGCACTCTTGCATCCGCACGTCCAAGACCGTGAATACCAATTTGACCACCTAACGGCGTATTTTGTGGTGGTATTTGATGGTACTGGTGAGCAGTGACAATCCGTTCATAAGTTAGCCTGTCAATAACACCCTTGCGTAAAGCCTGTTCCGCATCTTCTGCGGAAGGATAAGTTAACCCAAAAAATTTCCGAAAGCTACTTTTTTCGCCAACCCAACCTATCCGGTAGCTTCCAAACGGCGTGACATTGTCGCCGCGATGACCTTTCAAACCGGCCCCGCCCCGACCGATTGCAATTTCACTCAAGGTTTCAAGCGTTTGCTCACCTTTTTTTACTTCAATTTTTCGTGCCGTGGTATCTATCAACAACCACACATCCGGTTCGGCAGAGACCGTAAAAGAAACTAAACTACAACACAGTAATAAATAAGCTCGCAACATATTAAAATTTACATTAGAAAAGGATTTTAGTGTACTTTATAAACCACATTAATTATCGAACCAAGGAGCAAACATGCAAATAGAAATCATCGCAACTCAACCTTACAACGATCAGAACCCTGGCACATCAGGACTTCGAAAAAAAGTTAAAGTATTTCAACAGCCCGGATATCTGGAGAATTTTGTTCAAGCAATTTTCGACTCATTAGAGGATTTTACCGGCAAAACCCTCGTATTAGGTGGAGACGGCCGTTATTTTAACAGAGTCGCCATTCAATCCATCATTAAAATTGCAGCCGCCAATGGTTTCGGTGAACTTATTATTGGCCAAGGCGGTTTACTGTCTACACCGGCGGCATCACATCTCATCCGAAAATATGAAGCCTTTGGAGGTCTGATTCTATCTGCCAGCCATAACCCCGGTGGCCCTGATGAAGATTTTGGCATCAAATACAATGTCGGCAATGGCGGCCCTGCCCCGGAAAAATACAGTGACGCATTTTTTCAACGCAGTCAAGTTATCGACAGCTATAAAACCACTAACATCCAAGATGTGGATTTAGATAGCATCGGCTCTCAACAAATCGAGGAGCTAAAAATAACCATTATTGATCCGGTTGCTGATTATGCCGAACTGATGCAATCTATTTTCGATTTTAACCTGCTTAAACAAAGTATTAGCTCGGGTTACATCACCCTGCTGTTTGATGCCATGAGTGCCATAACCGGCCCTTACGCAAAAAGAATACTGGTAGACATTCTGGGCGCTTCACCTGAATCACTGATTAATGCTGAACCACTGGAAGATTTTGGCGGCCATCACCCTGATCCTAATTTGGCACATGCACACGAACTTGCCGAGCGCATGTTTAGTGTTGATGCTCCAACATTTGGTGCCGCTTCTGATGGCGACGGTGACCGCAACATGATTACCGGCAACAACATTTTTGTAACGCCCAGTGACAGCTTGGCCATTATGGCGGCTAATGCCCATTTAATTCCGGCATATACTAAAGGTATCAGCGGTGTTGCCCGCTCCATGCCGACCAGTCAAGCGGTTGACCGCGTTGCCGCCATGTACAACATACCCTGCTACGAAACCCCCACTGGCTGGAAGTTTTTCGGCAATTTACTGGATGCCGGAAAAATAACTATTTGCGGTGAAGAAAGTTTTGGTACAGGCTCCGATCATGTGCGTGAAAAAGACGGTTTATGGGCGATACTATTCTGGTTAAATTTAATTGCCATAAAACGTCAGTCGGTTGCTGATATTGTCCATGAACACTGGCAAAAATTCGGCCGGGACATTTATTGCCGCCACGATTATGAAGCAATCGAAAGCCCCATTGCCAACAGTATTGTTGAGCATTTACGCGAGCAATTAACCACCTTGCCAGGTCAAAGTTTTGGTGAAAACGTGGTTAGCTATGCGGATGAATTTAGTTATGAAGATTCGATAGACGGCAGCATCAGTAAAAATCAGGGGATGCGCGTTGGCTTTGAGAATGGCTCTCGGATTGTTTTTCGCTTATCAGGAACCGGCACCGTCGGCGCAACCTTAAGAATCTATATCGAGCGCTTTGAAGCAGATGTCACCAAGCATGATCAGGATGCTCAAGAAGCACTCAGCGAATTAATTATCCTCGCCGAACAGTTTTGTGAAGTTAAAAAAAGAACCGGCCGAACAGAGCCTAATGTAACGACTTAAAAGCAGGTACAAGGCGAAAGGCTCAAAAAGAGTGGCTATTCAGTCCCCCTCTTTGAAAAAGAGGAGTTAGGGGAGATTTTATTAGATAAATCCCCCTCTACCCTCCTTTTTCAAAAGGGGAGGTGAATACTTACCAAAAAGATGTCCGTTTCGCCTTTAGCCTTTAATCTAAACGCTCATATTATGGGCAATGTCGTGCAATGAACAGATCAAAAACACACCGGCAGCAATCAAGGCAATTTGTTGTAATGAGGTTTTCATGTCGGTTTTGGTATGCAATGAAGGTATTAAATCCGCAACGGCAATATAAATAAAGCTTGAGGCCGCCAAAGCCAAAAAGTATGGCAAGCTGTCATGCAAATCTTCCAGGCTAAAGTAAGCCAGCACCCCGCCCAACACAGTGGTCAAACTGGCCAGTACATTGTAAAAAAGCGCTTTACCCCGAGAATAGCCACTATCCAACAAAATAGCAAAATCACCGACTTCTTGGGGAATTTCGTGCGCGGCCACCGCTAAACTGGTAACGATGCCTAATTGAACGTCTGTTAAAAACGCAGCGGCAATTAAAACACCATCAACAAAATTATGGATACTATCGCCCAGAATAATCAACGCACCCGCCGACTTGGCCCCGCCGTGACTATGTCCGTGACTGTGCGCAGCAGAGCCACCACTGTGCGCATCATCACCATGAGCCTCACAACTGCCGTAATGGCAATGACGCCAGATCAACAGCTTTTCCAGCACAAAAAAACCGAGTATACCGGCTAAAATCGTTGCCGATAATGACTGGAACTGCTCCGGCTTCACTTTTTCAAAAGCCTCGGGAATCAACCCCCAAAAGGCAACCGCCAATAACGCGCCAATTGCAAAACTAATCCCGTGCGGTAATAGGGCCTTGCGGTGATGATCCCGCAATAATAAAAAAACGGCGGCGGCCATCACGCTTAATACACCACCAACAGCGGTAAAGATGATAATTAATACCAATAAATTCACTACGTTATTCTCTCCAAATTAATGTCGCCATGCGCCCTGTTTGTGACTCCCTTCGATAAGAATAAAAACG
>CAIQND010000039.1 GCA_903873045.1 uncultured Methylococcaceae bacterium
AAATCCATGTACTTATCAAAAAACACATGAATTCAACACATTGAAAAATATAGTATTATTTTTAAACATTAAAATGTGAATGACTTAAATCAACAGTATTTTGGCTTAGCTTGATGCGTATGGGTTACAAACCCCGTCCGGCGTTCAGTGCCGGGTTGTTGTGCCATCAACCAATATTTGTGGACATATACCCATATTCCACCTATTGTAATTACATTAGTAATAATAAGTGAAATCATGCTTACCCTAAAACTTACAGCCATCGGCAATTCCATAGGTGTTGTGCTCCCTAAAGAGGCATTGGATAAGCTACATCTGGCAAAAGGCGATAAGATGTATTTGACAGAATCACCCGATGGTTTTCGGCTTACACCATATGACCCCTCATTTGAAAAACAAATGACTGAGGTACGGCAAATCATGAAAAAACGTCGTAATGTTTTACATGAATTGGCGAAATAATGCCGGTTGTCTGGATTGATCAGTCTGTCGTTTTTGCATTGCATGAGGAACATCTTGCAGAACATGGCGGGGCAATAGGTATCCGTGATCGTGGATTATTGGAATCCGCGCTGCATCGTCCGCGAAATCCAGCCTTATACGAAGAGGTAGACCTTGCTGCACTGGCTGCAGCCTATGGTTTTGGTATTGCCCGCAATCATCCTTTTATAGATGGCAACAAGCAGACGGCATTCACTGTAACTGAACTTTTCCTTGCTTTAAACAGGCAGGAATTGATCGCAGATGATCAATCGTGCGTCGTAACCCTATTAAAGCTTGCAGAAGGCAGTCTTTCCGAAAAAGAGTTTGCTAATTAATACCCAGTCCGATTAACGACAATTTCACCTTTGCCTGTTAATTGCTGTGTGCCAGAATTCTTTCATATTTGATTTCTTCAATGCCATTCGTGCTTTTTAACGCGAAAATGACGAGCACGAAAAGCATGTGCCCCACCTAGCTACCAACGTCTGCAATATTTGCGATTGCTGCCGTTCGACAGTCATGGTTGGGCAACATTTTTTCGTTGCCCAACATTCAATATCGAGAGATTTATTCAATGCCATTCGTGCGTTCTAACGCGAAAATGTCGGGCACGAAAAGCATGTGCCCGACCTACCTGGCTAAAAGCATGTTACACGTTTCAATAGCCAATTTTGTCTCATCAGTTTCGATCTGAGCATAATCATGAATGCTTTTCGCAATTTTGGCATTAAATTGAGCTTGATACCTATGTGAAGTAAGTTTACGTCTGATTTTACGAGCTTCCGAGTCAGGATCATAGCTCTTTCGTACTAATAGTTTTACAGATTTAATGTTTTTCTTCATAAAGAACCTACCTTATACTATGGTGGTAATGATTTTATAGGAGGAAATAGTTCCGCCGGGTTAGTCGGAGATGAGGACTCAAGCCTTTCCGGGATAGGCTCAAGAGTTGAGATTGAACCTGACGTATCCCATTCCGACTTGTGCTTATAGTAGAGCATGATAGGGTCATTTGCGTATGTATCAAAAATAAGTGAAAGTGGGACATATCTTTTAGTGCTTTTGAATCGGTTAAAGGCGCGAATAGTGGCATTAATTCTATCCAGTTCTACCAATGTAAGATGTATCTTGTAACCATGTGGTAATAGCGCGTTCCGCAAGCCACGCAATTGCTCAATGTCGTTGCCAACTTTCGGTATTACAATGTTATACCCTTGCCTCAAGCACTTTCCAAATAATGAGTTTTTTCCGGAAAGCGTAATATTTCCTGATTCCAGATGGACAAGATTTGCACCACCTGGGGATCCCTTGTATTCAGGTATCTTTCTCTTCGCATAGTCCGGGTCTATAACTATGGCTCCGTAACTATCCGCGATTTTATTGACAATGCTTGATTTTCCAGAAGCCGGTAAACCGACAACAAAGTAAGCTTGTTTATTTGATACGATAGCTGTCTTTGGCAAAGCACCACCCTTTCCCAAAATAATATTATCGTCATTATCAAGGCGCTTTAGCGTGAATAATTCATTTAGAATCGTATCTCTAAGTTTTTCCCTCGCTGTTTCATCCCGGTATTTTGAATCTCGGTTGTCCTCATGAGTAAGCGTAGGCTTTCCCCCAAGAACAAGCTTGCATTGTTCAGTCAATATATCACTGGAAATTTTCTTGAATCTTCTTTTTGTGATGTTTTTATCTAAACCCAAACAATCTTTCAAAAATTGTTCCACTGACTGCGTTGAATTAAGCGGTCGCTCTAGTGTACTCATCAAATTACTCAATTTTTGATCTTTTTATATGATATCTAGTTTGAAATTATAAGCCATAGCAGGGGATCCTGCCAATTTTTATCCTCCAACTGGACATTTTGAACCCTTTTGTCTACTGTTCAAAAACCCGCACTGGCATTGGCAAAACTTACAGAGCTTTTTATGCGCCAAAAGGAGTTTGAAGTCCAGTGTTACGAAAACGTACGTTAGCCAAGTAGATACTCTGTTCAAAATCAAAGGTATTTTCGTTTATTTTTAACTATACGGCCAAGGCCGGAATTTTATAGAAAAAATCAATGGGGTCAAAAAATCAATGGAAATCAATGGGGTCAGGTCTTGCAAAATCAATGGGGTCAGGTCTTGCAAAATCAATGGGGTCAGGTCTTGCAATAACACATTTTTCAACAGTATTAGGGTCAGACCTGGGCTGATGAAAATAAGCTATTAATTGCATATTTATTAGTAAAAAAGTGGTATCGTTTATGTTCCATTTAGGGAACAATAAACTATACCATGTTAGAGTAAAATCATTATAAAAGCCCGATACGAAAATTAGTCAATTTTTTGAAACAAACAAAATGGGGTCAAGTCTTTCATTATTAAACAAAATGGGGTCAAG
>CAIQND010000040.1 GCA_903873045.1 uncultured Methylococcaceae bacterium
CGAATCAACACTAATATTTAATAATTTATTTTGAGGTTCTTGTAGTTTTTTATAGTAGTCTTCAATGGTTTCGCCTTGATTGGCAAGGATTAACCCTGGTTTATCCAGTGCATACCGACCGAACATGCAGCCTACGGCGTAGGAGATGAACTCACGTATGGTATCGGCCAACAGCAACGTTTCTAACTCGGTTTCGGTTTTATTGTTACCATAACGGTAATGGGGATTGCAGGTTAAAGTGATTTCATTTAACGGCACATCGGAGGTTAACTCATCTTGCAAACCATAAGCATCAATAAAAATACGGTTGTTTTCTTGTTCAAGATGCTGCATTTCCAAGGTCATTATTTCCCAATGGGTGCGGAGTTGGGTGTAGGCTTGTTTAATGGACAAGGGTAATGGATAAGTTGTGTTAGTGTTTTGACTATTAATCAGTGGCAGGTCACTAAAATCCCATGAGGTTTCGTATGAGTCCCAATCACCCTTAGATATGCTTAAAAGTTTTTCTATAGGTAGAATTGCATTGTCTATAGTTTTAATAACAGGAATTTTGACTACATCTCCAGCTTCAAAATTTAAAGTTGGAGAAAAAACAGACAAGTAGTATGAAGTGACATTTGTATTTAGCAGCGAAAATACAATCTCTTCTTGATTACTCTGAATGTCATAAAGAGTCTTACTCCCGGTACCTAAAATTATGCCATTCAAGACTATACGACACGAAAAACGTCCAGATGTGACTGCTGACCAAGTTAAACCCTTTTTAAAAAAGTATTCGAGGTTGAACAGTCGCCTTGACCAATGGGTAGTATTGGGATCTTTGGGATTGTCTATGACAAAATTTTTGATGTCTTTGCCTTCGTTCAGCCAATTAATTACTACATCGTTGTAGCCAAACCAGCGTCGGTTACCGCCTCCTTTGTTGTATGGATACCATTTAGCAGTTGATTTATTTGCATCCAAATGGGATCGAGCAGTCCTATTTATTCGTAAGGATGTGACTTCAAACCACTGCCGCAAGAAAAGATCGGAGTTGCATGAAGACATTCCCGACTTGGCTTCAGAAAACTGTCCTAAAGTAGGATGTATTACGCAATTATTCGCCGCGTTATCTGAAAACCAATAAGCAATCGGATTCCCCGGAATTTTCTTAAAATCAGCAGCAGAAGCACGGTAGAACCAGCCACAGTTCGAGTTCTGGATGGCTTCAAGTGTTTTTGGTGCCTGATTCTCTGAACCACGAAAATCTGATAAGCGAACGTAGCCGCCTTTTAAATCAGGTTTATGAGCATTCTCAACCGTAAAGGTACAGATGGGTACGGTGGCACCATCAAAGCCTGAGTATTCAAGCTGTAGCACCGAGGTAATGGTTTTCTTATTTATTAAGTAGCTACGTAGTTTTTCGTAAGATGAGATAAACATCCACACGAAAGGTGTCATAAAACCTAGTTGGCCCTTAGGCATCGTAAGTTCAGTATTGCGCACAATAAAAGCTGAAAACAAATCTGATTTTACATCAGGGTAGTTATCCTTAAGCCAAGTACCCAAGCGCCCATTCATGCCTTTACCGCCCATATACGGCGGGTTGGCAATCACTACGTGATATTTTGGGCTAAGGTAATCAGCCTGCTTTAATACTTGCAAAACTTTTGCATGAGTGAGGCTGTAAAAAAGGTGACTGGAAACGTCTTTTGTATCCAGAATTTCTAATATGCCTTGCACGTTGGTCACTTCAGGGCGAATCAAGGAACCA
>CAIQND010000041.1 GCA_903873045.1 uncultured Methylococcaceae bacterium
CTGTATATTGCCGCCCATGTGTGATTCATAGTTTAAGGTTATTTCCGGAGAATATTTTACCCATTAAAAGTAGAATTTTCTCAATCAAGCAAGCGATTGGATTCGTTTAATGGGTAGGTTCTTTCGCAGAAATCACCTTAAGTTGATGTGTATGGGGTTACGTTTTCGCTAACCCGATGCAACTTTATCATCTGGCGCAGACGTAAACAGCGTTAATCAGGTTGATTAACGATTTGGTTTTTAATGAATTTTAGGGCTTAATTTACATTAATTTTCACTGCCTTTACGGTTACTTAAAATCGTACCTAGGCTTAAATCCCTCAGACCTTTACAATAGCGATAACTTTAAAAATATCTTATCGGTATATGATCCAAAAACGCACTATTTTTTTGATACTACTCATCCCGGCATTGGTGACTTTCGCTGTTTTTATTGCGCCTGAGCTGCAACAAAAAGCGGGTATTATTCCCCCCGAGACTGTTTATAGCCGCTCGGACAATAACAGCATTGAAAAGCCTTGTTCCAATGAGCATCCCGAGTGGCGGCCTGCGCAAGTGATTGAAGATGTGACTATTGACGCTGCGCCATCCTGCGAACCGGATAATCCATTCGACGTTGCAACAGCGGTTAAAGGCACCAACAATGTCTCCATGTCGACACTGATGCAGACCAATTTGGCTCAAGATGCGATAACCCTAAGCGATGATCTGGATAATGACGGCGATCCGGATGTTATTCACATCAAGCTTGAGGTGGTTGAGCTTAACGGTGCCAGTCCTGATGGTGAATTTTTAATCAATACCTTTGCCATTGCGCCGGGAATTCAACCGGGGCTTTGGGTTTACGCGCCCAAATCCCGTGGCATGGCGCTTAAAAACTTTAACTCGTTGGTTGCCAATCCCTTGTTACGTGCGCCCTCGCCGGTGATTCGCGTGGAACAAGGCGACAAAGTTTATATCACGATGGAAAATACGCATTATTTACCCCATACCATTCACCTTCATGGTGTTGATCATCCTTGGCTGACCGCCAAAGGTGAAGACAATGACGGTATGGAAGAACATGCGGCTTTCCCCGGAAAAAGCCATACCTACGAAATACAGCCGAGACATGCCGGCACCATGCTTTATCATTGCCACGTCCAAACGGCACAGCATTTTATGATGGGTTTGGCAGGGATGTTTATCGTTGAAGAAAATCAGCCCAATAACTGGTTGCAAACCTTTAATATCGGTGCGGGACAAGTGCGTCATCCATCCGTTGCAGTAAAAAAATCCTATAGCCAGGAATATGATTTACATTATCAATCAGTCGATAAAAAACTAGCAAGCATCATCCAGACGGCCAATGACCCCAGACTAATCGCGCAACGCATGGGCCGTGACTATAACATGACCGAATCTCATGAAAACTACTTCATGCTGAATGGTCACTCCTTCCCTTACACCTTGCGTGACGGAATGATTATCGCCAATGAAAATGAAAACATTAAATTGCATGTTGCCAACTTGCAACGGTCTTCAGTCGCGCTGCATATCCACGGGCATAAAGCCACCATCACTGCCTTGGATGGTGTTGACCTGCCCTCTGCAACACAAATAACCCGCGATGTTTTTGACATCGCCCCTGCGCAACGGACTGACCTGCGCCTGCAAACCACCAACAATGGCTTGAACAGTTACGGCCCCGGTCTGTGGATGTTTCATGACCATGTGCCGACAGGCACCACTACCGATGGCATGGAACCCGGCGGAAATATGGCCATCCTTGCCTACCAGCCTTACCTTGACGAACAAGGAATGCCAAAATATCATGATGAATTATTTGATCAGGTATTTAATAAAGACTATTACGCCAAAAAAACAGCGATCTGGGGTGTCGGCGCTTTTGCACCGTTACTGGGTGACGCGGGCTTACTTTCCCCCAATTATTGGCAGATTATTCTATTTGGCGTGATCATGGGTTTAATCATTGGCCTGCTGGTTTTTAGTGTGCTGATTTATAAACGGAAACAACAACGATGAAAGCATTAATACTTGGCTGGGTTATGCTGGGCGTTATCCAATCAGCTTCTGCCATGAATCACGGCGGCATGTTGATGGATGAAAAAGGCATGATAATGAATGCCAACAGCGACAATCTTCCCCGCGACTGTCCGGCCATTTCAGAAAATGTCGATATAACCATCCATGCCGGTCAAAAACACGCGCTGAAATTTACCGGAAAAATGTTTGCTTTTGACCAGCAAGAATGGAACGTTAAACCCTGTGCCAAAATCAACATCACGTTTATTAACGATGACCAGATACGCCACCAACTGATGATTCATGGCTTGCCGGGTTACTTATACCCCGAAGGCATGTTTCATTTGGAGCTCTATGGAGAAGGCCAATTACAAGCTTCCCTGATTATGCCCAGCCAGAAAAAAACCTATCTCGTCCATTGTGAATTGCCGCAACACATGGAAAAAGGCATGAAAGCGCAATTAAAAGTTGATGGTGGCGATGGCGATTTACCCAGCATTCCCGGCATCAGCAAACCTGTTAAAGCGGATATTTATCCCGTCGATTGGACGCGATTAAGCGTGTCTGTATTGCTGCTTAGTGCATTAATTGGCTGTGCCATACCGTTTTTTATTATCGTTAATGCGAGGCGCTTAAAAGACGTGCTTCAAAAAGTGCTGACAAAATTGAATGTTAAACAGAAACAGAACATCATTAACTAGCGAAGCTGGGGCGGGGTTTTCAACCCGAACTGGCTTCGATGGTCGGTCATATCATTTTGTCTATTGTTTGATGGTTTAGAAGCCTTGGAAAACCTGAAATTCTAGGGCGCAGCTTTCAACACTAGGCAAAATGGTTCAAACTGTCTAGTGTCAAAACCATAAGCTGACAGGACACTATCTAGTGTTCTATTAAGATATACAAACTTAGAGTAACTTGTTAAGTCTCTTCAATAAACGGGAAAATATTTTGAGTAACATAATTGAACATTCTGATAACGGAAACCCAAGTGAAAGAGTAATTCGAGTTGGTGATAATACTCCTATTTCTATGAAAACTTACCAAGATTGCTATCACCAAATTACAGGTAGAACAGAGCAGATTAAGAAACGCTATCAAGATGATTTACTGATAGATTTTTCAGCACTTGAGCAACTTAATCACAAGGTTATGCAACTATGTGAAGTGCATAATATTGTAGCCAACAATGAGGTTATTTCTGTATTTCATGATAAAGAACGAAAAGAACAATTTACATCTTTCGAGAGATTCAAGATATATAACTCAAATTCAGTCAGTCCTACGGTAAGCGCAGTTATCAAATATAATTTTTCAATTATTCCACCAAATATACAACATCCACAAGAATATATAATAACAATTCGTCTTACATCGCGAGTGGCTATAGCTGAACAAATAAAAGAAGAAATTCCGCCATTTATGAGTGCAAGATTTTTTCGGCTTATGAGTGATAATACAGCGGAGATAACAATTGACTATGTCGACTATGTTATTGCTCGTAGTTTTTTAGAAGCATTTGATGAATGGGTAAAAGGCTGCAACATTTCACCACAAAAGAAATGGCTAAGAAAACTACGTAATTTGTCTTACTTAGCACCTAAAATCATTTCAAACAGTGTTGTTGTATTAATAGCCATTTTTGCGCTTCAAGCTATACCAAGTTTTTTCAGCAAACCTGTAAACCCTGAAACAGGGGCAAGATTTTTTGTAATTTACAGCGCTTCTATCTACGTCATGACTTTTTTGGCGAATGTAGCTGGCGATATGATTGAAAATGCAATAGATAGCTATCCAATTTTATCGTATCTAAATTTAAATCGTGGCGACTCAAAATTAATTGGTGATTTTAATCAAGGTAAAAGTAAAATAATTTATAGTTTTATATTCGGTTGTTTTATAACTATTGTGCTTGGTGTTATATCGTGTGAACTAGATAAACTTATATAACGAAATAAACGGTAACAATCCTGAAGCCGGTCGGGGCTTGCAATCCGCGACACGCTTCGTATAATTTGTGAACCAGTACTTAAATTAATTCAGGGTTCTATACAAACACGGCGATTTGTCTTTGCTTGTAAATAAGAGGAACAGCAAAGAATGATCGTAAAAACCGGTGTGCCACCAATCAAGTCGCAAGGCATAAAAACCAAGTTGGTTCCTTGGATAAAAAGTATTGTTCCAAGTGATTTTACAGGCACATGGATTGAACCTTTTATGGGTACGGGTGCGGTAGCTTTTAATGTCGCGCCTCACCATGCAATTTTATGTGACACCAATCCTCATCTGATTAATTTCTATTCGGGTATAGTTTCTGGGGAAATAACACCCGAAGTAGTTAAAGAATACCTTGTGCGCGAAGGCGAGCTTCTTTTATCAAAGGGTGAAGAGCATTATTACTTGGTAAGAGAGAGATTTAATTCTGAGCATTCTCCATTGGATTTTCTATTTCTTAATCGCGCCGGATTTAATGGCATGATTCGTTTCAATCGAAAAGGGGGATTCAATATTCCTTTTTGTAGAAAACCACAGCGCTTCGCGCAAGCGTATGTAACGAAAATCACCAATCAAGTTGACTGGGCTTGCAAAATAATTAAGACAAAAGAATTCGTTTTTAAGTGTCAAGATTTTAATAAAACTATTTCTGAAGCATCATCGTCAGACATTATTTATTGCGACCCTCCCTATATTGGCAGGCATGTTGACTACTACAATGGCTGGGATGATACACACGAACAAGAGCTGTTTGACAGGCTATCTGGTTTTCGAGGAAAATTTATTTTATCAACGTGGCATCACAATGATTATCGTGAAAATGAATACATTAAAACCTTATGGTCAAAACATTGTGTTCTTACCCGCGAACATTTCTATCATGTTGGAGGTAAAGAGAAAAACAGAAATCCTGTCATTGAAGCCTTAGTTACAAATTACACTGCAATTTCTACACAGCAGAAAAAAGAAAGTCCAATTCAATACACGCTGTTTGAAACACAAGCAAAATATGGCACGTAAGGCGGCGAAACCAGTCGGGGTTTACAACCGACCGGAACGTTTGAAGACATATACACAAACAAAACCCGGTCACACTGCGCTGCCTACCCTTGGCTATAGTGTCTTTCGAATTGATAAAAAATAATGTACAGCTTTTGATTAATATAGGAATTACCAGTATGAATTTAGAAACCAGAATCACTTATAACCCGCTTCAGTGCGGCGGCAAACCTTGTGTTCGAGGCATGAGAATTCGCGTCAGTGATATTTTGCAAATGCTGGGCGAAGGCATCAGCAGCAAGGAGATATTGCAAGATTTCCCTGATTTGGTGCCAGAGGACATTCAGGCTTGCCTGTTATATGCAGCTCGTCGAGTGAATTTAGAACGGTTGGCGGCATGATCTATTGGATTGACGCACAGCTGCCGCCACAATTAGCCGACTGGCTTATCCAGACGTTTAGTGTGGAAGCATACGCCTTGCGTGATCTGAATTTACGTGATGCCGAAGACGAGCAGATTTTTCAAAAAGCACGACATCAAGGTATTGTTATTAACAGTAAAGACAGTGATTTCGTCGAGATGGTGTTGCGCTTGGGCGCACCTCCGCAACTGCTTTGGGTCACTTGTGGCAACGTCACTAACCGCCGATTACAAAACCTGTTGGCTCAAGTTTTTCCTCAAGCTCAAAAATTGCTGGCATCAGGCGAAGCTGTCGTTGAAATAGCCGACCTTGAAGCCTTGCAAACCTCATGACTGAAGCCGGTCGGGGCAGTATTCGTGGAATGGGCTAACGATTACCGGCATTACCTGTATCTGCATCAGGAACTGAATACAAACAAATGAACAGCATCAACATTCAGCTGCTGCTAACCCGTTAATAGGACTTCCTTAAAATTCATCTACGTTATACACTTACGACCAACATCCTGATTAATTCTATTCCTATGAAAAAAAACCTGACCTATTGCTCATTATTGCTTGCTTTGCTTACACCTTCTGCCCATTCTGAAGAAATTGGCTGCATTACCACAACCTGGAAACTGATCGGTTCAAACCATAAAGTCTGCGTACAAGCCTTTGATGACCCCAAAGTGCAAGGCGTCGCTTGTCATATCAGCCAAGCCAAAACCGGTGGAATTGCCGGCACTTTTGGCGTTGCTGAAGACCCTTCGCAATTTTCGATTGCCTGCCGTCAGGTCGGCCCCATTATTATCAGCGGAAAATTGCCGCAAGAAGAAACCGCTTTTACCGAAGATACTTCGCTATTTTTTAAAGAAACCAAAGTCACTCGATTATTTGACGCGAAACGTAACACCTTGGTTTATGTTGCCATTAGTCGAAAATTGATTGAAGGTGCGCCTGCCAACAGTATTTCTACCGTTCCGATTATGCCGTGGAATGGAAAATAAATAACCGCTCTTGGCGTGTCTGATTTCACACATTACCCCCATAGGTATCTAAACAATTTTACTCATAACAAAACAATGAGTTACGGCAGGGCTTAGCTCCCTCTCCTGTTGGAGAGGGTTGGGTTGGGGTGAGGAGAATAAAATCAAGCCCTACATTACCCTCATCTCAACCTGAAACCCTCGCATTGCTCTCCCTTTGGAGAAAGAGCAGTAGGACTTGTGTAGATCTATGCATTACCCTTAGCAATAACCTGGCGGCGAAACAAATGGCTAAAATTCTTATTCTTTACTCATCCACCCTCGGGCACACCCAAAATATAGGTGCCCGATTACAACAGGTCATTGAAAAGTCCGGGCATCAGGTAACACTGCTGTCTATTGATGATGAAGCGCAGTTGGATTTGCACGCGTTTGACAAGATTGTTATCGGTGCCAGCATTCATTATGGCAAGCACAACCCCAAAATTACTGACTTTATTAACCGTAATCAGTCGCTGCTGGATAGCAAGCCCAATGCCTTTTTTTCAGTAAGTATTGTTGCCAGAAAACCCGAAAAAAACCAACCGGCTACCAATCCTTACCTGCGTAAATTTCTCAAACAGATAGCCTGGCACCCAAGAGAGTTAGCTGTATTTGCCGGTAAACTGGAATATCCGAAATACAGCTTTTTCGATCGCTCAATGATACGGCTTATCATGTTGATCACCAAAGGGCCGACTGACCCCAAGACTGTCATTGAATATACTGACTGGCAACAGGTTGAAGCGTTTGGTCAACTTATCGGCACGATGTCTCTTTAAGGTGATTTCTGGAGAATATTTTACCTATTAAAAGTAGGGTTTTCCCAATCAAGAAAACGATTGGATTCGTCTAATGGGTAAGTTCTTTCGCAGAAATAACCTTATACCTATCAACCATAAATTAATCTCCGTAGAGACGCGATTTATCGCGTCTAAATGATAATCCGTGGGTTTTCGGATGTTGGGACGCGATAAATAAAGACGCGATAAATCGCGTCTCTACGGTGACGATACCTGTATATTGCTGCTCATGTGTGGTTAATAGGCTATTCATTGTTCATAGTTTAAGGCGATTTCCGGAGAA
>CAIQND010000042.1 GCA_903873045.1 uncultured Methylococcaceae bacterium
CCAATCAGTTTAACAGGTAACGCTTTAATGAATGAACACAGTCGACTCGTGTTATCAAAATCTGAAGCCGATACCATTTCTCTAAGTAATCCCGCTTTTACGCCTTCAATACCAACCCGTTTACGAAGTTTATTTGCCATAGAATCCTTACTTTGAGTTTGCGACATCTTGTCAATAATCAACGGCAATTCTTTATCGGGAAGCAAGTCAAGATGAATAACTGCAAATCCTTTTGTAATTATCTCTTCTCGTAATAAAGCAGAAAGACTGTAAATTAGTCCACCCTCAACTCCATTTTCAGTGATTATTAATTCACCTTGCTGACGAACGCGGCCACCTTCAGTACTACTAAAAGAAACGCAAACTGATTTTAACGGCTGTCCAGAAAAGCGGCTGCGAAAATACTCACTCCAAGACACATCAAAGCCACAGTTTGAAGGCTTTAAGGGATTAACCAAAGCACCTCGTTGTGAAAGTAACGGCACCCAAGCTCCGGTAGAACCCAGTCGCGCCCAACTACCTCCGCCCAGCGCAAGCACGACAGCATCAACTTTTATTTTGCACTCGCCCTCCGGCGTTGCAAATTTAAGTACCGTGTTATTATCGTCAAACCAGCCTAACCATTGATGTCGTACATGAATATTAACACCGGCAACACGCAACCTGTGTACCCATGCCCGTAATAAAGGAGCCGCTTTCATGTCAACAGGGAACACTCGACCTGATGATCCGATAAAAGTCTCAAGGCCGAGACGCTGTACCCAATCACGTAGAGCTTGGGGTGTAAATTTATCAAGCAATGGTTTAATATTAGTACAGCGTGCACCATAGCGAGACAAAAACTTATCGAACGGCTCTGCGTGAGAAATATTCATTCCACCTTTACCGGCCATCAAAAATTTACGTCCCACAGAAGGCATGGCATCATAAAGATCAACCTTTATACCGGCCCCAATTAAAACTTCAGCTGCCATTAAACCAGCTGGCCCGCCACCAATAACTGCAACCGTTTTTGGTAAAGCAGACTCAAATGAATTCGTTAATGCGTTAAAGATTCTCTTTCTCCCTAAAGTATCTAAAATCGGGTACCTAAATAGATAGGTTAAATTATTAATAAATAACCATTATACAATACCGCTGCTTTTTCTGATCAGTGACTACACAAAGAATAATTTATTTTTGAACATTTCTATATTGTTACCGTTTTATTTCCAATAATATATTCCCAGCCCGCCAAAATGAACCCTATAAAACCATCTGTTTCCAACAACATTTTTTCTGAAATTCCAGAGCAATTACCAGAAGAAATAGTTGAATGTCTTCTCAAAAAGAAGAACATCGTTATTGAGCGCATTATCTCCAATGGTCATGTTACGTTGACCGGGCAATGGTATGATCAAACGGAGGATGAGTGGGTAATACTGCTTCAGGGACAAGCCACACTACTTTTTGAGAAAAATCAGAGATTAGTAAAATTGCTTCCGGGAGATTATCTCTTGATCCCTGCACATACAAGGCATAGGGTTGAATGGACACTTCCTGATTTCAACACCATTTGGCTGGCTATTCATTTGTAAATAATAAGATACACAAATAAATAAACCGCTACATATTTACAGATTAAGGTTACCCACTAAGCCCGGACAGTCTTTTTTTCAACAAGTTAGATAGACGACAACTACCCTTGCTCTTTCTGGGTTCACCATGATTTTTCATAGTCAAAAGTGTCCTGCCTTAAAGTGGGTGGCCATAATTATTAAGTTGTTGGTTAAATTAAAAAAATATAACAAATGTAATACATTTCACAAAAAAGTATTCGAATGGTCATGGTTTCGTCATTTTACAGGAGGAAAATTTGAACTTGTTCACAGAAGAGTAAAAATGATGGTTCAACTATTCTCGTAAAGGTTGGTCGTTAAATTTCGAACCTGAGTTGGGCTTGTGGAATCTGGAAGTGTTTTTTGAGACGGCTCAATAGCATTTGTTTGTAAACAGGTTTAACTATGACGCTCCATTTAAACCAATATAACGTCTTCATAACTTCTTTCCGCCAGTCAAATTTACCAGGAAAAATCAATGACCGAAAAACTTTTATTTAAAAGGCATCCGCTTGCTTTGGCCGTGTTTGCTGCACTTAATTTTGCGCCTGTAGCACAGGCTGTTAGCCCAAATATCGTCATCAGCCAGGTTTATGGCGGCGGCGGCAACGCTGGTGCAACCTATCAAAACGATTTCATCGAGTTATTCAACCGGGGCAGTGTGCCTACGAGTTTGAACGGCATGTCGGTGCAATATGCAGCAACGGCAGGTTCATCTTGGACAAATAAAACTAATCTGCCCAATGTTGTTTTACAGCCCGGTCAGTATTACCTTGTGCAAGAAGCGAGTGGTGGAGCCAACGGGACCGCTCCACCCGTTGCAGACTTGACTGGCACTATCAACATGAGTGCCGCAGCCGGCAAAGTGGCATTGGTCAGCAATCAGGTCACAATCGTTACAGGCACTATTTGTCCGACTACAGCCAATGGCGTGCTGGACTTTGTAGGCTTCGGCCCCGCTACCAATTGCTCTGAAACCAGCCCCACCACACCCAACCTCAACAGTACCCTTGCTACTTTCCGAGCCAGCAGCGGTTGCACCGATACCGACAACAACAGCACAAATTTTGCCAATGGCACACCGGCTCCGCGTAATGCCGCTACACCGTTACATGCGTGCTCTGTGACGACTCCCACTGTCAACCTCTCAGTCAGCAGCAACACAGGAACCGAAACAGGAACTACGGTCATCACCGTAACCGCGACAACATTATCTACAGTGACTAGCGGTCAAACCATCACGCTGGATGTTGCCGGCACCGGCATTACCGCCGACGACTATACGCTGAGCAATTCCACCATAACAATCCCCGCTGGATCAACTACAGGCACAGTAACCTTTACGGTAGTCGATGACACGCTTGTGGAAGGCTCTGAAACAGCAATATTAGCGATCAGTGCCCCATCAGCAGGAATAGTTCTCGGCGCTACGACCAGTCAAAATATTGCCATCATCGACAATGACGTTACAGTAGGGACAGGTTTATCTATCACTGATGTCTCCCAAAACGAAGCCAATAGTGGCACCAGCAATTACAGCTTTACCGTCAGCCTTTCCGCACCGGCACCGGTAGGTGGCGTGAGTTTTGACATCGCTACCGCAGATGGCACAGCAACCGCAGCATCAGGTGATTACCTAAGCCAAGCCCTGATCGGGCAAACTATTCCGGCAGGCAGCACCAGCTACACTTTTAACGTTGCTGTTAATGGTGATACAACGTTCGAACCTAATGAAACATTCCTGGTTAATGTCACTAAGGTAATTGGCGCAACGGTAACTGATGGGCAAGGTCTCGGCACTCTAATTAATGATGATTCAGCCATTGCTTGTTCGGCTCCTGATACAGCTATCGGCCAAATTCAAGGTTCAGGCGCGACCGCCGCATTGACTGGAGGACAAACTGTTCAAGGTGTGGTGGTCGGTGATTACGAAGGTGCCCAGCCCGCTTTACGCGGCTTTTATGTTCAAAATACGACGGCCAATTCGGATAATAATCCTGCCACTTCTGATGCTGTTTTTGTTTTCAATAACGGTGCCAAGAATGTCAGCCTTGGTCAGGTTGTTCAGGTAACCGGAGTGGTCTCCGAGTATCAAGGCCAAACACAAATCACATCTACAGCAATTGAAACTTGCGGCAGCACCGATACGGTCACTCCGGAAAACGTTATGCTCCCCGTTCCGGCAGCCGTAAGTGGCATTGACTATCTGGAACGTTACGAAGGC
>CAIQND010000043.1 GCA_903873045.1 uncultured Methylococcaceae bacterium
TCATGCGCTAATAGTTGCTTGCCTTCGCTACTATTGGGTTGATATTGACCGCCTGAGAAAAAAACATGATTTTGATAAGTGAAAGCCCGCGCACTTAATTGGTTACTTAGCCCTGCTGATTCAGCATCACTGTGTACGCGCACTTTACTAAAATCGGCATTGAAGCGCGGTTCCATATAGCCGCGCACATCACTGGAAAGTGGTTGCCCGCCCGTCTTTTTATTTTGAATTGTCGATTGTACGTTTGCACTGACGGAAGGAACACTATCGCCTTTTCGTTGTAATTTTTCTTCGGCGGCGGGGGCTTTTTGTAGTTTATCGTCTTCTTTCTTTTGAACTTTTTCTTCAGGTAATGCTGCTTTTAGGATTTTATCTTGTTCTTTTCGTTTTAGTTTATCTTCTGGTTGACGTTGTAATTTTTCTTCTTTTCCTGTGATGGGAGTAGGTGTGGGCATACGCATGACTTTATCAGCCATTTTGTCTGCTTCTTGCTCGAATTTGTCGCCTGGTTTACTAACCGCCATTTTCATTTGTATGGCGGGTGCGAAAAAACTGCCGTTACCTGCTTTGGCAAAAAAAGGCTGTGCCGACTGGGTTGCCGTCTTCGATGGGGTGCTGGATGATTTTTCCGCGCTGGTTTTCATCTTGTTCTACTCATCGTTAATATTAATAATCCCACTCTATCCACAGCATTCGCTGCATCCAAGGCAGTTTTATCATGGATATACCCCAAGGGAGTTGATTTAACAGTATATCCACGGTTTTTGCTTCGACTTGTAGCAACCAGTCACCATCACGCATAGACAGTTTTCCGAATCTAAGCAGAAACTCGCCGCGTAAGCCGCCAATACTGGTATTGCGCAAAGCATCCCAATGATGAATAACGGCATTTAACAAGGCTTCGGCTTCTTCTCGTTCGGATTCGCTGAGTTCCATGTCGGATTCAACGGGCATTTCTAACGGGACATTACACAGAATTTTGGCTAAGGTCAGTTCATATTCGGGGGCAATTAATAAGCCTGTGGTTAAAAAATGCAGTAGGCAAAGTGCGCGTTCAGCTTGTATCAGTTGGTCTTCGTTGGCAATGCCTAAAGCGGTAAAAAACTGCGGTAAAAAAGGGTGTAATAAAATGAGCCCTGCGTTTTCGATATAAATGCCTTCTTGAATATCGGCGGCTTGGAATACTGTTTTTGTGGTTGGTGGTTTTTTTTGCAAATCTAACGATTTGTTGGTATCAGTCTGTTTAAAAGGTTTTACCGAATCGGTCATTGGCAAGTTTTCTTGCTCATGGTCAATAGTAAGTTTGTTTGTTGAATCTGAGGGTTGAATGATAGGTATGCTAGATAGCGGTTTTAGTTTTGGTGAATGTGTGCTTGTTATAGCCGCCGAGCAATGGCGTGCTAATAAATTTTCTAATGCAGGTGTCTTAACCGCCAATGCTTGCCAAGCTTCGGCAATAACGGCGTTTTCAGTCACGGTTTTTCCCGTTGCAATAAAAGTAAACACGGTTTCCCAGAGTTGTTGTTCAAATTGTTTCACCACGACAGA
>CAIQND010000044.1 GCA_903873045.1 uncultured Methylococcaceae bacterium
GGAGCGAAATCAGGAAGCCGAAGTCAGTGACCAGGTCAGTTTAATGACGTTGCATGCCGCCAAGGGTCTGGAATTTCCGCATGTTTTTCTGATTGGCATAGAAGAAAATATTCTGCCTCATCAAAACAGTATTGAAACGGATAACATAGAAGAAGAGCGGCGTCTGGCTTATGTTGGCATCACCCGCGCCCAGCGCACCTGTACTTTTAGTTACTGCACACATCGCAAGCGTTATGGTGAAATCACTGAATGTGAGCCCAGCCGGTTTTTAAATGAATTGCCTGCCGATGATCTGGAATGGATTAACAAAAAACAGCTAACGCCCGAAGTTATCAAGGAGCGTGGCAAAGCCAATCTGGCAAACCTGAAAACAATGTTATCGTAATAGTTTGCTGATCGGTTACAATACAAGTCTTTAGCGCCCTTAGCTCAGCTGGATAGAGTACAGCCCTCCGAAGGCTGTGGTCGGTGGTTCGAATCCACTAGGGCGCACCAAAAAGACTAATTATAAAACAAGAGGTTATCTTAGCTGAAAACCTCTTTTTTTTTGCTTTTTCCGATACCTTGACTGGCGACAAACGCCAATGCCATATTGCCATAGAAGCTGCCTGCCAAACCTTTCAATTATTCAATCAGGTTCTTGATGACGCTGCGTATCAAGGCCACATAACGGTATCGTAACCCATGAACAGCGTAACGAAAGAGGGGCTGGAGCAAGCACTGCAAATCTGTGCGGCAGAACCTATTCATCAGATAGGCACTATTCAGCCACACGGTGCGGCACTGGTTTTAAGTGCCGATAGCCTGCGCACGGTACTTCAGGCCAGTGCCAATATTGACCTGTTTATGGATTTACCTGCCGAGGGAGCGCTTGGCAAGCCGCTGGCTGAGTTGATAGGAATTGCTTCGGCGCTTCAGATTGAGCATTTGCTGCAAAACGCTCAAGCACACAAAACAGCGACCGGTTTAGTCAGTATTGCCTATCAACAAATAGCGGTAGATATTGATGTCTCTATTTACAGTGCTGACGCGTTTTGGGTAGTGGAACTCTGTCAGGATAGCGGCTTGCCCAAGCGAGAGAAGCTGGGCGAGCTGCTTATGCAAACTCAGGATTCACTGCTGTCTATTGAGTCCGATACTGAGACCACGCGGTACTTTGAACAGATCACCCTTATGGTGCAAGCGTTGACCGGCTATGACAGTGTGATGATCTATCGTTTTGAAAGCAATTGGGACGGTGAGGTTATCGCACAAAGTCGCATCGAAACGGCTACCTCTTATCTGGGAACGCAGTTTCCTGCCAGTGATATTCCGGCACAGGCACGGGCGCTCTACACCAAAAACAGGGTGCGTATTGTCACTGATGTTAGCGCTAAGCCGGTTCCGGTACTGCCAACACTGAATCCAGTCAGTCAACAGCCGCTCGACATGACTTATTCGGCACTGCGTAGTTTATCCCCGATTCATCTGGAATATTTGCACAACATGGGGGTTCAGGCTTCCATGGTGATTTCATTACTGCAAAATGGCCGTCTGTGGGGTTTGATTTCTTGTCATCACCTGACTCCAAAACGGGTGTCTTTCGCCATGCGGGACGCCGCTGTATTTATCTCCCGAATGGTATCAACAGAACTGGCGTCGATTGAAACAAGAATAGAGCGCAAACTGCTTGGCAAAGCCTCGCAGATAAAAAATGCCTTCTTCACATCCATACTTACCCAATCAGAAGCTGAGGTTTTGCAAAAATTAAGCTCTGATCTGCTTAATTCAGTAGAGGCATCAGGATTGATTGTTGTCGTTGAAGGCAGGCGCTATTTACAGGGGCAGGTGCCCAAACCTGCGGCCATTGATGCGCTCTTGGACTGGTTGGGCAAGCAGCCAAGCACCGATGTTTTCAGTTGTGATCACCTGTCCACACAGTTTCACCCCGCCAGCGCTTATAAAGAGATTGCATCCGGGGTTATAGCGACGACACTAGCCAGTGATATGCGCAATTGTCTGGTGTGGTTGCGTAAAGAGAAGACGCGCACGGTAAAATGGGCGGGCAGTTACGAGCAAGGTCTTGTGCAAACCTCGGCGGGTAATTTTCATCTTAATCCTCGAAACTCTTTCGAAAGCTGGACAGAATTATCGCGTGGCCATAGTGCTCCTTGGACGGCCATGGAGATCAACATCGTCAATGCCTTTGGAAAAACACTGTCGAAAGGTTTGGCGCAGAAACATAACGTGCTGCTAAAAGAAAATGAACGGCTGGAGCTTTTGGGGCGTTTGCAGAAAATTGCCAGTCGGTTACCGGGGGTTGTCTTTCAATTTCGTTTGCGAGTCGATGGCACAGTAAGCTTCCCTTACATCAGCGATGGGGTTCGTGATATATACCGACTCAGCCCTGAAGAGGTTTGCGAGGATGCCTCCAAAATATTTGCCCTGGTTCACCCCGACGACTACGACGGTCTGTGGCAATCCATTCAACAATCCGCACAAAACTTGATGTCGTGGAACTACGAGTATCGTGTAAAGTTTAACGGTGATATTGATCACTGGCTGCTTGGAAAAGCAATGCCGGAGAAAGAAGCTGATGGCTCTACGCTCTGGCACGGATTTATCACTGATATCAGCGAACGTAAGCAGATCGAGCAGGCGCTGCATAGCAACGAGGAATTGTTAAATATCATTACTTCCTCGGCTCATGACGCAATGATCATGCTTGATGAAGAGGGTCTTATTGAGTTTTGGAATGAATCAGCTGAAAAGATATTTGGATATATCCGAATAGAAGTATTAGGGTGCAACCTGCATACAATGTTGGTGCCTCCGTCCTTTTTGGAGGCTCATATAAGTGCCTTCCCACATTTTCAGAAAACCGGTGAGGGTGCGTTTATTGGTAAAACTTACGAGATTTACGGGATTCGCAAGGGCGGCATTGAGTTTCCCATGGAGCTATCGCTCTCCGCAGTGCAGGTGAAAGGTACTTGGCATTCTATTGGCATAGTACGAGACACTACCGAGCGCAAGCAGGTGGAAGACGCTCTTGTGAAGGCAAGTGCTTTGCAGAATGCCATTTTTAATAGCGCCAATTTCTCAAGTATCGCCACTGACGCGAAGGGCGTTATTCAAATTTTTAATGTCGGCGCAGAACGCATGCTGGGCTATACAGCCGATGAGGTGATGAACAAAATCACGCCGGCTGACATTTCCGATTCACTGGAAATTATTGCACGTGCAAAAGCCCTAACCGACGAGCTCGGAACGCCCATTGCTCCTGGCTTTGACGCGTTAGTATTTAAGGCATCACGGGGTATCGAGGATATTTATGAACTAACTTATATTCGCAAGGATGGAAGTCGCTTTCCTGCGGTTGTTTCCGTCACGGCACTACGTGATGCACAAGAAACCATCATTGGTTATTTGTTGATCGGCACCGACAATACAGCCCGCAAGGAAGCAGAAGAAGCGCTTATCAAGGCAGGTGCGTTGCAGAGTGCTATTTTCAACAGCGCTAATTTTTCGAGTATCGCCACTGACGCGAAAGGTGTTATTCAAATCTTTAATGTAGGCGCAGAAAACATGTTGGGCTACACGGCCGATGAGGTGATGAACAAGATTACGCCCGCTGATATTTCCGATCCACAAGAAGTCATCGCACGCGCCAAAGCTCTGACAGCCGAACTCGAAACACCCATTGCCCCTGGCTTTGATGCATTAGTATTTAAGGCTTCACGAGGTATCGAGGATATTTATGAGCTGACTTATATTCGCAAAGATGGCAGTCGCTTTCCTGCGGTCGTGTCGGTTACTGCACTGCGTGATGCGCAGGATTCCATTATTGGTTATCTGCTAATTGGCACCGAC
>CAIQND010000045.1 GCA_903873045.1 uncultured Methylococcaceae bacterium
CATCGAAACTTTATTCATCCGCTGGTGATGAAGCCGATGGTCATTTCTGGAAAAATGGGAGATGATGCCAAAAAATACCAGGAAAGGGCAGTCGAAGTCGCTATAGAGGAGTCGAAAAAATGAATGAAAAATACCGTTATGTAAAAATAGTGGAATGGTCAGATGAAGACCAATGTTTTGTCGGGAGTTGTCCTGGGCTTTTTTATGGTGGCTGTCACGGCAATGATGAAAAGCAGGTTTTTTCTGAGCTTTGTGAAATAGTTGATGAAACTATTGCGTCATATCTACAAAGTGGCAAGTTTTTGCCGCCTGCAACATCGGGCAAAGATTACGCAAACAAAATGCTTGGTGCGTAGGATGTATAAGCGAAGCGTCATACACCGTATGTCCATTTAACACCCAAGTAACCTAACGCTCAACTGAAGCGCGGGTATGCGACGGATTAATTTTTCAGCTTCCCGTACTGCGCCCGGTTAGCTTTACTTTAAGCGATTCAAGGATTCAAGATGATTTACACACTAACGGTTGACAGTATTTCAGGTAAGTATTGGCATCATAACTGTATTCGTGTCATTGAAATTGGTGAGTACGCTTCTCTAAATGAGCTTCATTATGCAATTCGGGTTGCCTTTGGTTTTGATTGCGACCATCTTTATGCGCTTTATGCTGGCCGCAATCCATCTAATCTTAAGATAATCTTTGGTGACGCTGAAAGCTGGGAAGAACGCGAAAAAAACAATTCCAACATTCCACTTAATCAAGTCTACCCACTCCCCAAAGGATTGATGCTCTATTATTTATTCGACTTCGGGGATAGATGGATATTTAAAATTAAGAGGTCAAGAAAGCTCAAAGAATTCGATCCGACAGTCAGATATCCTAAAATAGTTGAAAGTCATGGTGCTAATCCTGAGGATTATCCTCGAAATGAGAACGAGTAACTCGTAAGATGACCATGAACCCGGTAGAATTTGATCATTAGAAAACGGTTAGGATGAAGGTCATGAAACGAACTCAAAAAATACTACTAAAGGTTCCAAGCACAATAAAACAAGGGGATGGTGACAGCGCACTTAACTTTAGCAGTTATGAAATTACACGCTCTCCAATTAAAAACAAGGAAAACAAGTTCTCAACAGCCGACCAAAAAAAAGTAGAAGCTATTTTTGACATGCTGACAACGAATCCAAAACAAGCCATAGAACAGTTGCTGGTCTTGAGGGAGAAGTATCCACATGCTCCAATGCTGCGCAATTTCTTATCCAACGCTTATGGCAGAATGGGTAATAGCAAGGCCGTGCTGGAATTGGTGATTGAAAACTATGTTAAAAACCCTGATTATCTTTTTGCAAAGATCAACTATGCTCAGCAGTGTTTAGACAATTGCTGGTTTGAAAAAATACCGGAAATTTTTTATCACAAGTTTGATTTGAAACTACTCTATCCAAATCGGAACACCTTTCATGTTACTGAGTTTGCTGGATTCGCTGGGGTAATGTGTGGCTATTATTCCAGCATTGGCAAACAGGATACGGCGCAACTTTTGTTTGATGCGTTAAAACAAGTAACGCCAGAATCCCCTATGGTCGGCTATGCAAAAAGTTTTTTATACCCGTCACTGATTAAGAAATTACAAAGGTGGATATACAATAAACGTCAAAAACAAATTAACAAACTTGAATTCTAAGAATAATCTGATGCTGTCCGTTTATTCTTACCCCAAGTGCTTGCTCACAATGGCTTACTTTTTGAGGTAAAAGTGCCAAAGTCGGTAACCCTGTCAGCCATGAAAGAAGCTGATTTCGGTAAACTGCCGATCTTTGCAACTATTCAAGACTTGTTTACACGCATTTTTCGGCACAAACTAAAATTTAAACATTCGTTTTCAATTATAAATTAATTTTCGGGATAAAATATGGCAGATTTAGATAGCAAGGTAGTGAGTTACGAAGAAGGTTTAGAGCTCGTTAAATCAATGCCAAAAGATCATAGAGTAGATGTTGAGCCTTCGGCTTCTGAAATTCATTATAGCAGTGATTTTTGTGTTGTACTTAACAAAAAGGGTAATGTGGCGATTGTCATAAAGAAAGAGGTTGCTTAGGCTTGGACAGTTGCACCTCGCCGTTGAGTAAATTATGATGGATTTATCAATGGGGTGGGCAAAAAAGCGTTGTCCACCCCACCAAACTTTTCTTCCGGTTTTTGTACGCAATCTTCAAAAAAGCAAAGACCGCTACACCAAGCCCTTAAGCTTATAAACCAACTCTAATGCCTGCCTTGGGCTTAGGTCATCCGGTTTTACGTCTTCCAGAAAAGTAACCACAGGATGACATTCTTTCGCTGAAAACAAATCCAGTTGGTTAACGCCGGTTGCTGTTTGTTGTTCGGTGTAGGCATGATCTTCTAAATGCCGTAATTTGGTTTTGGCTTTATCTATTACTGAACGGGGCACTCCGGCTAAAGCGGCGACTTGCAAACCATAGCTTTGACTGGCAGGACCCTCTTTAACCGTATGTAAAAATATAATCTTGTCACCGTGTTCAATCGCATCCAAATGCACGTTATGGATGGTTTTTTGTTCATCGGCCAAGGTGGTCAGTTCAAAATAGTGGGTTGCAAACAGCGTAAAGGCTTTGGTTTCTTTAGCCAAATGGTCGGCGCACGCCCACGCCAAAGACAAGCCGTCAAAGGTGCTGGTGCCACGCCCTATCTCATCCATCAAAATCAGACTTTTTGAGGTGGCGTTATGCAGGATATTGGCGGTTTCCGACATTTCAACCATAAAGGTAGAACGCCCACTGGCCAGATCATCAGATGCGCCAATGCGGGTAAAAATTTTGTCGACCGGCCCGCAAGCCAAGGTTTTTGCCGGCACATAACAGCCGATGTGCGCGATTAACACAATAAGCGCGGCTTGGCGCATATACGTCGATTTACCGCCCATATTAGGGCCGGTAACCACCAGCATACGGCGCTGATTTGAAAATGACAGGTCGTTGGGTACAAAAGGAATATCGGAAACCTGTTCAACGACCAGATGCCGGCCGCCTTCAATGGTGATGCCGGGTTTATCAAGCAACGTCGGTTGCGATAAATTTAAGGTTTCGGCACGTTCGGCAAAGTTGACCAGCACATCCAGTTCAGCCAGAGCCGCTGCGCATTGCTGCAAAGGAATTAACGAGGTCGCGATAATGTTAAGCAACTCTTCGTACAAGGCTTTTTCAAAAGACAGTGATTTTTCCTTGGCACTGAGCACCTTATCTTCAAATGATTTTAATTCTTCGGTAATGTAACGTTCCGCGCCTTTTAAGGTTTGTTTGCGGGTGTAATGCGGCGGCACTTTTGCGGCATGTAAGTGGGAAATCTCAATATAATAACCATGTACGCGGTTGTAATTGACCTTAAGCGTGGTGATTCCTGTGGCTGCTTTTTCACGATTTTCCATGTCAATCAGAAATTGATCTGCGTTTTGGCTTAAGTGCCGCAAATCATCCAGATCCTGATGGTAACCTTTTGCAATCACACCGCCGTCACGGATCAGCACGGGTGGATTATCAATAATGGCTTTTTCAAGCAGCGTTAATATCTCTGGTTGTTCACCGATTTGTGTTGCGGTGTGGGCTAGTTGTTCATTGTCGCTGGTTGCCAGTGTCTGTTGTAAGGCCGGTAACACGGCCAAGGTCGTGCGTAACACCAGTAAATCACGGGGACGCGCCGATTTTAAGGCGATACGCGAACTAATCCGTTCAATATCGCCTACTTGTCGCAAGTGGGTTTGTACGGCCTTATACAAATGATCATTCAGTAAGCTGGCAACACAGGCATAACGATTATTAAGGATGCGATGGTCGCGTAAAGGCCGGTTAATCCAACGCCTTAAACAACGGCTGCCCATTGCCGTAGCCGTTTTATCCAATACGCCGAACAGTGTGTATTGCAGATGTCCTGAGG
>CAIQND010000046.1 GCA_903873045.1 uncultured Methylococcaceae bacterium
CCCAGAGAATCACCGACCAACATCATATCGACACCCACTTTGTCGATCAACGCGCTAAAGCTGGCATCGTAAGCCGTTAAGCAGGTAATTTTTTCACCCTGCTGCTTCATGGCAGCCAGATCATTGACCGTTAACGGTTTTACTATGGAGTCATGGGGCGTGTGATACATGTCAATCCATCCGTCTCAGTCCTGACAAGGGACACTTGGCAATCAAATCGGTAATGGAACCTTTACCCGGCACTCTTAGTTGCGGAGCAATTTCAAACAAAGGGTACAGAACAAAAGAGCGTTCTTCCAAGCCTTTGTGGGGGACTGTTAAATCAGGCACATCAATTTCTTGTTCACCATAAATCAAAACATCCAAGTCCAATGTTCTCGCACCCCAGCGCTCGCCTATTCGTAGCCGCCCCTGATCATTTTCGATGGCTTGCAGACTACGCAACAGCGCCATCGGCAATAAGTCGGTTTTGACACCCATAACCGCATTGACATAATCCGGTTGATCCTGCGGCCCCATAGGCAAGCTATGGTACAAACTGGAAAACGCCAATTCTTGCACGCCCGTTATTAAAGCGATTGCAGTACGCGCCGAGTTAATTTGGGCAACGGGTTGTTCAAGGTTGCTGCCCAAGCCGATATAAGCAACCGTTGACACACTAGCTATGTATTTCATAGTCAATCCAAGAAGTGCAAGGTAAAAAGCGCACAATAAAAAACGATCACTTTGGTAGATAAATCCCCCCTAACCCCCAATGGCACTAAGTTAAGCCGTTCGCTGAGCAGAGTCGAAGCGATTTTGCAGGCTTCGGCTCCGCTCAGCCAACGGTTTATCTTGCCACGAGGTACTTAACTTAACTTAATGGCATTGCCCTAACCCCTCTTTTTCAAAGAGGGGGGACTGAATGATTACAGCTAAACGTCTTTCCAGGTGGAGTTATCTTTACCATTTTCCCGAGGCGGCCTTCTTCGTTTTGATTTACTCACTGGCCCTTTACGCGGCGGCTGGGTCATTTTTCTTTGTTCGTTTTCATTGGCGGCCTGATATTTACTCCACCATTGCGCCAACTCTGGATCAGCTCCGCCGGTCTCTGCACGCAACAAAAGAAAATCATAACCCGCCCTAAAACGGGGATGGGTAATCAAGCGACTGGGTTTGGAACCTACGCGGGCATTAAATTTGGGCTGTAAACTCCAGACTTCGCGCATAGCCAAGGTAATGTGGCGAGGCAGCGCCGTACTTTTAACCTGCATGGCAATCACTTCATTGGCGGCTTCCTGATAAGCCATAAACTCAATCAAGCCTTTTGCCATCTTTTCTTTGACCCGCATCTGCACAGGTTCCCACAAGAAAGCGGCAAACAAAAAATAGGCGGTAACGGTTTTACCTTCCTCTATTCTTTTATCGGAGTTCTCAAGCGCTTTAATCAGCAGTAAGCGTGGAAAGCCGTTTTCTTCTATCGACAAACAGTTTTCTGTCGCCGGAAACAACACTTGAAAAAGTCCATAATGCCTTAACATTTCAAACGTTTGCAGTGCGTACCCGGACATAAATAATTTTAGCGTTTCATCATAAAGCCGTGCTGAAGGGATGCTGGATAACAATTCGGCAACCTTGTGCATGGATTTTTCACACTCAGGATGCAATTTAAAGCCCAGCTTAACGGCAAAACGCACGGCACGAAGCATACGCACGGGGTCTTCACGAAAACGCGTATCAGGATCGCCTATCAGCTTTAATTCTGCGGCTTTATGATCAGCCATTCCACCCACAAAATCCACCACCGAAAAATCTTTGATATTGTAGTAGAGGGCGTTTACCGTAAAATCGCGCCGCCAAACATCTTCTTCAATGGTTCCGTAGACATTATCCCGCAACAAGCGCCCTTCTTTATTGAGCACCTGCTTGTCATTTTGCTCTTCTCCTGCGCCTCTAAAAGTCGCAACTTCAATCACTTCCTTGCCAAAATGCACATGTGCCAAACGAAACCGGCGACCAATCAAGCGACAATTGCGGAACACTTTTCTGACTTGTTCAGGATCGGCATTGGTGACCACATCAAAATCCTTAGGCTCCCGTCCCAGCAATAAATCCCGCACGCAACCGCCCACCAGGTAGGCGCTGTAGCCTTCCTTTTGCAATTTATAGAGAACCTTCAGCGCACTTTCACTTATCTGGGCTCGCGAAATATTATGTTCCGGGCGCGAATATATTCTGACTTGTGGCGCGACTGGCTCAGCTTCATTTCTGGCTGAATTAATCAATTTTTTGAAGAATTTTAAAATGGCCTTTAACCCTGTTTGTTATTTTATTTATGGCAATCATATCATTTGAAGCATTCTATCCTACAATCAATCTTCTTTTTTTTACATTACCCTTTTGATTATAGTAAAATCATCGTACTGATTTTTACAAACACCAATTGTTCATTTAAAGATCAGGCAACCATTTTTTAAACATTCGCACCAAACATTTGCGTAATTGACGGGATTGTTATGTTCAAAAAGATTCTTAATGGCTTCATTGACCATCCTATACTAACCAGCATTTTTGTAACAGATTTCGGTATTCTTCTGTTCCATAGGCCGCCTTTCTTGTTTTCCTTAATCATGCTGGGCGCACTGATGGCGATGTGCATGTATTTTGGCCAAAAACTAACCTTATTTAAAGATTAATTGTCTTTGAAAGTAAAAAAGCCGTTAAAACCGGGGCGAGACTTGCTGTCTGCGCCTGGTTTTTTTCGTCGTTTAGCGGCACAACTTTACGATATTTTTCTGCTTGTTGCCGTTTTATTTGTCGCAACAGCTCTGTTGCTTCCCTTCACGACAGGGGAAGCGGTTAGCGATCAACAATTAATAATTTACCGCATTTATCTGATCATTATCAGCTTCTTTTTTTATGGCTGGTTTTGGACGCATGGCGGACAAACATTAGGTTTGCGTGCATGGAAAATAAAAGTGCTGACGCTTGATCAAAAACCGCTTGACTGGACTCAAGCGTTGCTCCGTTTTACCACAGCCATTGCCTCTTGGGGCTTTTTCGGACTTGGCTTTCTGTGGATTCTTGTTGATAAAAACCGATGCGGTTGGCACGATCATTTATCAAAAACAGCGTTGTTTTTTGACCCTCAAAAAAAATAATTTTTGACTACGCCAAAATCAGTGGTTTATTTGAACCATCACAAAAGTATCCGTTCGTGTTGTAAAACACCTAAATGCACCCATAAAACATAATCAACACCATGACTAACCCTTTATTATCCGACGCCACCCTGCCCTTATTTTCCCAAATAAAACCGGAACACATTGAACCCGCCATCACACAACTCTTGGACGAAGCGCGTGCTGTGGTTGAGCAACATCTGCTGGCAACCACAGACTATACTTGGGAAAATCTGATTGAACCGCTGGAAAATGCAGAAGACCGGCTCAACAAAGCCTGGTCTCCGGTCAGTCATATCAATTCGGTTGTCAACACGGATGAACTGCGCGAGGCTTATAACGCCTGCCTGCCCAAGCTCAGTGAATACTCCACTGAAATGGGGCAAAATGAACAACTCTTTAATGCCTATCAAATTATTGCCAACAGTACTGCCTTTGCAACGTTGGATAACGCCCAAAAGAAAATCATTCATAATGGCTTAAGAGATTTTAAATTATCCGGCGTTGATCTGGATAGCGAAAAAAAGCAGCGTTATAAAGAAATCAGCCAGGAATTATCACGCCTTGCCAGCAACTACGAAGAAAATATTCTGGACGCAACCAATGCCTGGAGCAAACTGATCAGACATGAACAGGATTTGGCAGGTTTGCCGGATTCTGCAATGGCGGGCGCCAAACAAACAGCAGAAAACGCCAATGAAGAAGGCTGGATGATAACCCTGCAATTCCCTTCTTATCAAGCCGTCATGACGTATGCCGATGACCGGGAATTGCGCCGCGAACACTACGAAGCCTTTTCAACCCGCGCATCAGACCAAGGCCCACAAAACGGGCAATGGGATAACAGCTTGCTCATGGAGCAAATCCTGGCGCTGCGCCATGAAAAAGCCCAATTATTGGGCTTTAACAATTACGCCGAACTGTCTCTTGCCACCAAAATGGCCAACAAGCCGGACGATGTAATGAATTTTCTGGAAGATTTAGCAGACAAATCCTGGCGACAAGCACGTAAAGATCTGGTGGAGTTACGTGAATTTGCCGAGCAACATCACGGTATCAAAGACCTTCAATCGTGGGACTTTGGTTATTATTCGGAAAAAATGCGTCAGCATTTTTACCAGCTTTCACAAGAAGAAGTTAAAGCCTACTTCCCCATCACCCGCGTTTTGCCCGGACTGTTTGCCGTTGTAGAAAAACTCTACGGCTTAAATATAACCGAAATTGATGTCTTTGATAGCTGGCATCCCGATGTGCGTTTTTTCCGGATACAAGACGATAAAGGTCAACTGCGTGGCCAATTTTATATTGATCTTTACGCGCGTTCCAAAAAACGTGGCGGTGCCTGGATGGATGACTGCGCAGGTCGTAAAAAAACCGGTGACACCATTCAAACGCCGGTCGCGTATCTAACCTGTAATTTTACGCCGCCTACCGGTGATGTACCTGCCCTGCTAACGCATGATGATGTCATTACCTTATTTCATGAATTCGGCCACGGCCTGCACCACATGCTGACCCAGGTTGACCATTTGGGCGTTTCCGGTATTAACGGCGTGGAATGGGATGCGGTTGAACTGCCCAGTCAATTCATGGAAAACTGGTGCTGGGAGCAAGATGCACTGGCGCTTATTTCAGGCCATTATCAAACCGGTGAAAGCTTACCCGAGTCCTTATTTAACAAAATGCTGGCGGCAAAAAACTTTCAGGCCGGCATGATTATGGTCAGGCAACTGGAATTTAGCTTGTTTGATTTTAGGATTCACAAAGATTACGACCCTGAAAAAGGCGGACGTATCTATGAAATCCTGGAGCAGGTCAGAGACCAGGTGGCCGTTGTCAAACCACCCAAATTCAACCGCTTCGCCCATGGTTTTTCACATATTTTTGCCGGCGGTTATGCGGCAGGTTATTACAGTTACAAATGGGCGGAAGTCTTATCCAGTGATGCTTTTTCCTTGTTTGAAGAAAAAGGTATTTTTGACCGGGAAACCGGCAACGCTTTTTTGACCAACATTCTTGAGCAAGGCGGCACAGAGAACGCGATGGACTTATTTATCAAATTTAGAGGCCGAAAACCGACCATTGACGCCTTACTCAGACATTGTGGCATCGCTGCATGAAATACCGGGATTTGCGTGACTTTATCAAACAACTGGAAAAACAAGATGAACTGAAACGGGTTACCATCCCCGTTGATCCCTATCTTGAAATGACTGAAATTTGTGACAGGACATTAAAACAGGGTGGCCCCGCGCTCCTGTTTGAAAACCCGACCGGCTACAATATTCCCGTATTAGCCAACCTGTTCGGCACGCCGCGCCGTGTCGCGATGGGTATGGGCGCAGAATCGGTTACTGAACTGCGTGGCATTGGCCAACTGCTGGCTTACTTAAAAGAGCCAGAGCCGCCCAAAGGCCTAAAAGATGCATGGGAGAAATTTCCGGTATTTAAGCAAGTCCTCAATATGGCACCCAAGCTGATTTCATCACCACCTTGTCAGGAACTGATCCGGATAGGCGATGAAATTGATTTGGGCGATTACCCCATTCAGACTTGCTGGCCGGAAGACGCTGCCCCCTTGATTACCTGGCCGCTGGTTATTACCAAAGGCCCCAATAAAGAGCGGCAAAATTTGGGCATTTACCGCATGCAAGTCATTGCAAAAAACAAAGTCATCATGCGTTGGCTGGCGCATCGGGGCGGCGCTCTGGATTTTAAAGAATTCCAAGCCGCTCATCCCGGCCAGCCCTTCCCTGTTTCCGTCGCGTTGGGTGCTGATCCCGCCACCATACTGGCTGCCGTAACACCCGTGCCCGACTCGCTGTCTGAATACGCTTTTGCCGGCTTGTTACGCGGCAGCAAAACAGAAGTTGCCAAATCCCTGCTGAATGATTTGCGAGTACCCGCCAGTGCTGAAATTATTCTGGAAGGCTTTATCTACCCCGATGAATTTGCACCGGAAGGCCCTTATGGCGATCACACCGGCTATTACAATGAAGTCGCGGATTTTCCGGTGTTCACCATTGAAAGGATAACCCAACGCCAGGCACCTATCTACCACAGCACCTATACCGGCAGACCACCCGATGAACCCGCCATCTTGGGCGTTGCTTTAAATGAGGTGTTTATACCCATTTTACAAAAACAGTTTCCGGAAATTGTCGATTTTTACCTGCCCCCTGAAGGCTGCTCATACCGCATGGCCGTTATCAGCATGAAAAAGCAATATCCCGGTCACGCCAAACGCGTCATGTTGGGTACCTGGTCATTCCTGCGGCAATTTATGTACACCAAATTTGTCATTGTCGTCGATGATGATATTGATGTCCGTAACTGGAAAGATGTCATTTGGGCAATGACCACCCGCATGGATCCCGCAAGGGATTTAACCATACTGGAAAACACGCCGATTGATTATTTGGATTTTGCTTCGCCGGTTTCAGGCTTGGGCTCCAAAGTGGGCTTTGATGCGACCAATAAATGGCCCGGCGAAACCACTCGGGAATGGGGCAGAACCATTGTAATGTCGCCGGAAGTGATTAAAAAAGTCGATGAGATGTGGGATAAGTTGTTTTA
>CAIQND010000047.1 GCA_903873045.1 uncultured Methylococcaceae bacterium
AAATCGTACTATCTGTGTCGGGTTACGGCTAGCGCCTAACCCGACCTACAGAGATTATTAGCATTTTTTTGATAAAAAAGTGTCAACTACTTTTGAGCTTCTATGAAGGATGCCGAAAAACCTTCGTGTTCTTCGTGTCTTCGTGGTGAAATGTCTTAAGCTGAACGAGGGTGCCGGAAACGCCACCACGCGCTACGCTTGGGTGGTCTTATTCCGGCCTACGCTTAATGCTTGTTATCGCTGAATTCCCCGAAATCAAGAATTAAACACTTGAAGATTGAGTTAAAGATGACTTGTTTTTGACCTTCCAATATTAAACAGCGCATTATATGCACCACTAAAATAATTCACTGTGCGAGCCGGTGCGGGCTAAAACTAGTTTGTCAGATAACGGTTGATAAATCAGTAACCAATCAGGTTTTATGTGGCATTCTTTATAGCCTTTCCAGTTGCCGGTCAAGCTATGTTCCCTGTGTTTTTCGGGTAACGGCTGATTACATGCAAGCAACTCAACAATCATCAGTAAATCATCAATCGTATAGCGCCCGGAATTTTTGAGGCGTTTTAAATCTTGTTTGAATTGCGAAGTCTGGACAATCGTCTTCACGCATCATCCCACTGTTGCTTTAATTCATCCAAACTAACCGCTTCATACTCGCCGCGTTCGGCGGCTTGCAAGGCTTTGACTGTTGTTTGATTCGGCAAAAAATCACTTTCTTCTACAAAGGTAATCAGTACTTTCATTCTGCTTTCTGTCGGTGCTGATTCTTGTAGAATGATTTGCCCATTTTCATAAATACCGCTAATGGTTGTATACATAGTCTTTTCCTATATAAATACTGTTTCAATATGGCTTGTTTTTTACTGGCTGCTGCGTCGATTATTTGTTGTGCAGCGGTGTGGGTTTGGTAGCGGATTATCTACAAAGCCACTCGTTTGGCAATTTCAATATCTTTGCGTAATAAATCATTCACCAATAATTGCAAGTTTTCCTGTTTAGTCAGGCATTTTTCGTTTAGGTATTCAACAATATCATTATCTAAATAAATAGGAATTTTGGACGCTTCAACAGGAGCAGATGATAAACATAACACATCATATTTTTGCATGTGTTCTTGATTGTATGCACCACTGTTATGGAAATCGTTAGCGGTTTCATGAATAGCGTCCAGTAGTCGACTATTTTTTTTATGCTTCATGGTCATAACAAATATCCTGTAAGTTATTGTTTTTTAAGCGACCTCTTTGTAATGGTTAGCCGTTGCAAACTCATATAACGTTTTAGGCTCTATATCAACCTTGCCTTCATTAAATTCCAGACACCCCCATTCAGTGTCTATACGGGCAGAATTTAAAGTATCCGGCGCAACATAATGACCAATCAAATCAAATAAATCAGTCTCTTTAGCCTCTCCATTTTCAAAGGTCAGTAAAAAACAGTAAGCATCCTGGTGTTTAAAATGTTTAAGTTTCATTTTCTTTACTCCAAAGGGGAGGTGTATGAAATTTTTGAGTATCCCACATCTCGATTATTAAACCTAAAAATCACCAAACTGTTGCAACAGGATATTGCATAATCATTTTATCCGCTGTCAAAATGGTTAAGTCGTGTGTAATTGCCTGACAAACCAGCATTTTATCGAAAGGATCACGGTGATAATTGGGCAAGCGATACAGATTAAACACGGCTTTTTCATTGAGAGATAAATATTCAATATAATGTTTTTCACACTGTTCCTTAATAAAATCGTCTGCCGCACTGGGCAAGGGCAATTTTCCAAGCTGATTTTTAACAAGGATTTCCCATGCTGAAACGCTGCTCAAGTAGACGGGATTGTTGGAATTTTGAAACAGTATTTTGGCTTTTTCACTGAGTTCTGGCGCATCGGTAGTGAGCCATAAAAAAGCGCAGGTATCCAACAAGATTTTCATTTTATCCCCTCAAACCCGTCCAGTATGTCGTCCGGCAACGATTCAAAAAAACTGTCTGGAATCTCAAACTGCCCTTTTGCCAAGCCAATAGGCCGCTGATTGATATTTTCTGTTGGTTTTTCCCCAGCCAAACCGAGCCTGAAGTAATGAATCAAGTCATAAATTTCTGCCAATTTTTCATTGGGAATTTGTTTTATTTCTTCAATCAGTTTTTCTTGTAACATGGGTTTTCTCCACTGACGTTATAAATACTGTTTCAAGATGACCAGGTTTTATTGGCGTTTAACTTAATCGCCCTTGCCAATAATTAGGTTTTCGATGTAGATGAGCAATAGCAATAATTACAATCATATCAACATTTATCCCATACAGAATGCTATAAGGAAAACGTTTAATTAGACAGCGTCTGATTGTGCTGTCGATTAACATATAAGAATCGGGATAAGCAGAGATTCTTTTTATGGCAGCATTGATCTCAGCAATAAACTGCACACCTAAATTTTTTTGCTGGGCTTCATACCATTCAAAAGCATCATCTAACTCCGATTGCGCTGCCGCAAGAAAGTCGATTTTCATTTATATTTTTCCATGACTTCTTCATAGCTGACAGTTGTTAGCTCTCCGGCTTGGTATTTTTGCCATCTCATTTGTGCTTCATCAAGCCAGATCGCATCAATCGTTGGATCCGGGGTATCCAAATCGGCCAGTAATAATTCTGCCAGACGTAGTTTTTCAAGCGGAGGCAACTGAATGGCTTGTTGGTAAAGTTCTTGGCTATTAAGCATGGTTTTCTCCTATAAATACTGTTTTAAGATAGCTTGTTTTTTACTGGCTGCGGCGTCGATTATTTGTTGTGCGGCGGTGATGATGGTTTCTTGGGTTGTTATTTCGTTGATGAGTTGTTGCTGGGTGGCGAAGTCAGGAACAGGAATAAAACGTTGATAAACATCATTGCGATTGATTCCAGGCACACCAATACCTTTAATCATTTTTTCCAATTCTAATGCAGACAAAATGTAATAAAGATATTTCATCACGCATTCTTTGATGGGTTTTACATAAAATGTCGTGTCGATTGGATAGCAATTGTTTTCAACAAAAACGACTTTACCTGCCGAGCCTTTTCTACCGACTATTATTGCAGGCGCTTCAATCAAGTATTCATTGTGATAGCCACTAACACCATTAGATCCCATGACAGGATATTCACCTGCCACTCGTTTATCGGCTGATAAAGGCTTTCCATATTCCAATGAAAATACTTTTTCAATTTTTTCCATCGAAAAATTACTGTTAAACCAACTTTCTACTTTTATTTTTATTTCGGTTTTGGCCTGCTCTTTACTTGCTTCCGCAGCTATCACTTCCGCCTCAATCGCTTCACATGCTTGCACAATTTCGGTTTGAATTTCTAATGGTGGTAGGGGGATTTTTGTTGTCTTTACTCTTTCAGTGTTCAAATTTTGTACAACTCCACCAGCTGCACTTTCGGTAAATTGAAGCTGTGTATCTTCATAAGATAAAACTTCATACAAATAATCTTTGTTTATTTGCTCACTAAAATTACTCAGCAAAAGCCAACCATCATGAATACAGCCTGAAATTTTTAGAATATAAGGTCTGCCAAAACTCATTGAATTAGAAAGCACAAAATCACCTACTTGTACTGGCCTTGATTTTTCTGCGCCCTCTAAAGTGATTTTTTCTGCTGTTTGCGTAATGTATTTTGAACCTTTACTGACATCACCAATTTTAATCCAAGCCACTCCGGTTTCTTCATTTGTAAGGTAGCGGTCTATAGGCCTTGGTGAAGCTCCTCTTACAATTTTCATTACATTTTCTAACTTCACCATTTCCCACTTACTATTAATGCTGATATTTTTTTTAACTGACAAACTAATATGCTTATCAAAATCCTTACGTGTAAAGTCGAGCAAATCAACAAGGCTCATCAACGAAACATAAGATTCGAATATTTCAGGTATCACTACCGCATTACCTGAAAAATTATCCTGAATCAGTGCATTAATCTTTTCAGGATTATAGCGGTCTTCGGGGTCATAGAGCGGCGTGAGGTGATTGCCTTGTGCAGTGGTCGTCATTTTAAGCCCTTCATTGCCTTTGGCTGCCGACCATTCGTAGCCTAAAAACTGCTTTTGTTCTTTGTTGTCGCTGGGGCTTTTAACGATGAGCACTTTTTGCGGATTGTTATAAGCCAGGACAAAATAAAACAGTTTGTCTTTTTCTATTTTTAGCAAATACACTAACCAGCGTTTTTTCAGTTCGGTGTGTTTTTGCTCCGCACTGTAGTCTTTAAAAAACTTTTGCGTAGCGAGTTTTTTAATGTCGCCGGACTGGTCAAAATCCTTTTTGTAATCCAGAAATAATTCATGTGCCAATAGGTCAGCAGACGGTATGCCGTGCAACAAGGTTTGGTAGTGCTCAAACGGTATGGCGATATGTTGGCAATACTTTTTGATGAGATGCAGGTCTTGATAGGTTTCCATGTCCTCGTCGTTATCATTTTCAAACCAGTCTTCCACGCGGTTTTTAAAATGTTCGGCGGGTTCTGGCAGTTGCCGTTTACGGCGAATAAACAACACCACAGTATTGGTGCCGGTTTTGCCAAACGTGCCGTTGCCCAGTTCAACCAGCGCGACAATATCAAAAGCTTGCAACAAAATCTCACGACTACCAATATGCGTGCTGTCGGAATTGGATAACACTGACGAGGGCACAATAATCCCCGCTACGCCGCCCCGCTCCAACAGTTGTTGGACGCGTTCAATAAAAAAGCATTGGATATTGCGGTTGTTGGCGACATCAGTAACGGTTTGCGTCAGCGTGTATTGATCACGTTGTTCTTCGGGCAGGGTTTCCAAAAAGCCTTCGACGGCAAACGGCGGATTGGCAACCAGTATGTTAAAACTGCCTTTTTGGACTTTGGGATGTTGGTCTAAAGCATCGTGATGCAGAATCTCTATGCCTTCTTGACCATACATAAAAGCCGCCACTTTAGCCACTTTTGACAAGCGATATTCTTTTTCAATACCGATGATTTCTTTAAAAAAAGCTTTAGGGTCGGTTTGTTTGTATTGCTTGATAAAGGGTTTAAGTTGCGCCGCCAGTTCATTCAAAAAATGTCCGGCACCACAAGCATAATCAATGGCTTTGGGGGCTTGGATGCTGTCCTTGATAATAGCTTCCAGAGGCAGGGACATAAGAATAAATTTACAGATCGGCATGGGTGTAAAAAACTGTCCTTCGGATTGTTTAATGCCCTGATCAAGAAAATACTCAAACATATCCCCTAAAAACTGGTTTTGCTCCTGATCTTTAAGGCGCAAGTCTTGCCACATCTGCACGACTTCCAGCAGCACTTTGGCGTTTTGGTAAAACAAGGCTTCGTTGTGT
>CAIQND010000048.1 GCA_903873045.1 uncultured Methylococcaceae bacterium
GATCTAGCTGATCTTGCTTAACAATTTTTAACACAACAGGAGAATAGAAATGGCGAAAGCGTCGATTACCTTTGAAGATATAAACGTGACCGTTAACGCACCGGCAGGCACCCGGCTGATTGAGATTTCAGAAAAAGTGGGATCAGGTATTGTTTACGGTTGCCGTGAAGGCGAATGTGGAACTTGTATTACCAAAATCACCGAAGGTTGGGACAACCTGACCGAAGCATCGGTACTGGAAGATAAAATCCTGCGCGAAAATATGGCCGGAAAACATAACCGACTGGCCTGTCAGGCGCAAGTTCTGGGCGGGACTATTAGAGTCAAGCCGGTTTAAAAAAATCTCCCCTAACCCCTCTTTTTCAAAGAGGGGGACTATGCAAAGGCACACCCTAAATAATAAAGGAGAAAATCATGGCTTTAATTACTTTTTCAAGTCCCGAATACCGGGATAAAACCGTCTATGCCGTAGCAGGCAGTCATACAGAAACACTACTAAAACTGGCACGGGAAAACAAAATTCCCATCAGTTATGAATGCCAGGATGGCGAATGTGGCACCTGCTTGGTAAAAGTCAGCAGCGTTGATCAAAAACATCAACGCATGGGCGGCCCTTTAACAGAAAAGGAAAAAGATGTCTTGCGCGTCAGCGGCAAAATCAGCAAAGAAGAAATGGATCAAATGATTGTCGATGACCTGCCATCGCCGTGGCGATTGGCTTGTCAGATGATCGTCAGAGACGAAGATATTCTGGTCGAATATTAATCATGTCCATGGCACTCCAACTTCTGAATAACCCGGACCCCGTCTATTCCCGGTTATCGCCAGCCCTTATAGAATCGCCTAATGAGGAATGGTTGGCCTGTATGGTCGCCAGTTGGTGTGCCGGGCAAGGCGTTTTGCCCGACTATATGGGACTGGAACCAGATCAGTTTGAACACTTAAAAGCGGCTTATTTTCAGGACGTTACCCTTCCGGAACAAGCCATATCAGGCAGTCAATTGGACTTTAGCCGAATGCTGGAAAAAGAAGACCTGGTTAATCTGCTAAGGCGATACAGCAAACCGGATACCCTTGAAGTGGAGTGGATCATTGCCGTTATCGTTGCCGGTTGTCTGGGTAGCGACCACTTATGGCAAGATTTAGGCCTATGGACACGCTCACAATTAAGTGCGATGTTGCACTATAATTTTCCGGAACTGGCTGCAAAAAACACCCAAGACATGAAATGGAAAAAGTTTTTATATAAACAGCTGTGTGAGGCAGAAGGTTTGTATTTATGTCGGGCACCTTCTTGTAATGTTTGTATCGATTACCCCAAATGTTATGGCTCTGAGGAATAGGGCTTAAACGTTCCCAATCTGGAGATTGCGAACCAGCGCAATCCGGACGATAGTCAAATTAGATCATCCCGATTATAGAAGATTGCTGGCGCGAATCAGCCTGTCAGCTTTTAAAACCCTCAGAACCCACTTAAAAGAGAACACAACAATGAGCAACGAATATAAATCAATCGTAGACGAACTTCAGATTAAACTTAAAAAATTGCAGGAAGATAGTCAGACCGATAGCGATCATCCGGAACTATTAAGTAAACATGAGAAGACCTGTCTTTTTGATAAGTGGCAAAAAATAGGTCAGTTGTTGATGGATTTTGAAGATATAGATAACGAACCAGAAATGACAGACGTGAACCAGTTAGCGAAAAACAGGAAACTTTTTGAAAGCTTGAAACGCAAACAGGAAAAAGATCATTAAAATAACCTGAAAGCCTATCAGTCTTAAGGTTCAGACTGGCTTTTGAATACCATAAAAGCATAAAAATAGGCAGAACGTTTTTAAACGCATTCGCAAGCTGTTCAGTCAATAAATATAAAACATAAACTCGCATTATTTTTGTATATAATAGGGATGTACTTTAACGACATTACAGGAGGTCGACATGCAAACTGCACGCATTTTTAACAATGGCAACAGTCAGTCCGTGCGTTTACCCAAGGAATTTCGTTTCGACGAGGATGAGGTCGTCATCAAAAAAATAGGTGATATGGTTATCCTGTTACCCAAAAAATACAAAGCTGAAACCCTGTTGGTCATGTTCGAAGAAATAGGGCCAATGGAGTTCGAAAGGGATCAACCCAAGGAGCAGTAAGAGATAGATTTAGGCTAACGAAGCCAGAGCTTCGACCTCTGGGTTCCCAATCTGGAGATTGGGAACCAGCGCAACTTGCGTGCAAGTCGGCATTGCTCTACTGCTTTCGGATCGTTAACCAACACTCTAACCAAAACGTTGGTATCAATTGCAATCATTAAACCGTTCCTGTCCTTGCTGTGCAATAGTTCGTTCCATATCATCAAGCGATACGCTATGTGTCGCGGTTAAAATACCAAATAAATCATCAAAAGATTTTTGTGTTTTGGTTTTTGGCTTTGCTGTAGCAATCGTATTTTCTAGTAAAGTGAGTAGTCCACGTCCTGCGGGTAACTGCTTAATGGGGTCGACAGTATGAATATAGCCATTGGTATCAATTTGCACTTCAATAGTTTGTAACATGTCCGTATACCCCTTTTTAAATTTAATTGCCGATGATTATGGCACTAAAGAAATAACAGGGTCAAAAAATGACAAGATAACATCGTGTGCATGGGAACGAGTCTAATAAATTTAATCTTTGAATCTGTGGCAGTTTATGCGCATCCCCAATCTCCAGCTTCCAGCCTAGCGAAGCCAGAGCTTCGACCTCCGGGTTCCCAATCTGGAGATTGGGAACTGGCGCAACAGTTACAAACCGCGTCTCGCTTGAGTAGGCTGCTTAATTATACTATCAGAGAAAAATCTCTTATTTTCTTTAGTTCAGCTGATAAGAGGCCTTTTATCTCTTCTATTTTGTTGTATTTTTCAGCTATGGCTTGTTGCGTTTGAATGTCAAAATTCCCGTTTGGAAGGATGGGGACGGAAATAGTGACATTTTCAACCATTGAAGGATATACCTTTGTGAATTCATCCCCTCCTTTGTCGCCTTTTCTACCTTTCGCTAAAACTCTTAAGAGGGGTTCCAAAGTAAACTTAACATAATCAATGTCGATCTTGTCAGTTTTTGGAATCAACAGCCCCCTGTCGCCATTGACGGAAAATTTCTCATCTAAGACTTTGATGTATCCTGCAAAGCCGTTAGTAGCCCAGGTGAGATACTTTCCATCGTAATCAAATGAATCGATAAATGTGAGTGGCGCTATATTTGAGGCTGAATAAACGGGATATTCGCCTTTGTGATTGTGTCCGTAACTTTTTGTGTACTTTGACAAGCCTTTTTGGGTGGTAAAAATCTCGCTGATTAGCACATTTTTACTTTGGGTCACGCCATCTTCAACCGTAATGGTAAGCTTTTTTAATGTTTGCTCATACTCTTTGGCTTTGGCTTTAAGGTCTGCAACGACATTGTGCTTCTCTACAATTTCTTGCTGAGCCAAAATATCAAAATCTCCATTTCCGAGGATAGGAATTTCAACTTTTACTTGCTTCATATTTTTTAAAGACGACCTTAGTCCTCTGTCAAAACCATAGATATGCTTGCATCGCTCTAATTCAACCATTAAAAACTCTGCCAAAATATTTTTATTTAAAATTCTTATCGTTCCGCAATGGTCTGTTGATAGAAAAGGAGTATGTTTTTTTATTGTATTAAACTCAAAATCACCATCAATCCCCCAAAGAACACAATCATAATCAAAATTTTCTATATTGCTTGAATGATGCTTACCTATTGGGTTAAAAACATTTGCACTATAAATAGGAATGTCGCCTTGTATCTCTCTTAATTCTGTTTTAGTTATTCTTTTTCCTATGAATAACTCAAAATATTCATCGTTATCTAAAGTGATTATTTTTTTATCAACTATTAGCTTTTTTTTTTCGCCTACTTCTTTAAGCATTGAGCTAAAACCACCAAAAGTATCCGCCATATCGGATACCAACGAGCTAAACTCTAAAACATCAATAGTTTTATCTTCTTCCTCAATCCCCAATGCAATTTTTTCCTCTTTGCTCCACCATCTATCGACCGACCAATGTGTGTCAGGATCAAATTTTTCAACAGGAACTATCTTGCAACGCAGGTCTTTGTTGATGCTTTCAAAACTTGATTTGTTGCCTTTAAAAAAACCATACAGCGTTGTGGCTTCATTTAAATCATTTTGTTCAATGTCAAAACGATAAACATCACGGCTTTCTCCTATTTCACTGACTAGATAAGTAAATACTGGTTCAATTTGAATATCAGCCTTATTATTTTTCTTAGTAAGGCACAAAATATAAGTTTTTTTATTAGTAGTAAAAAAGGTATTGAGTGGTAACGAGATAATACCGTCTATAAAACACTCTTGGCGTAAAAACGCCCTTAAATTTTTATCATTTTGGCGCTTAAAAATACCATCAGGGACAACGACAAAAGCCTTGCCGTTTGGCTTTAATGCCCTGACGATCCACTCCATAAACAAGCCCTCGACACCGATTGCATTTATTTTGTAGTAGCTTTTGAGGTCATTATCTTTTTGTATCTCTTCTTTTAGATTACTACTTCCGCTGGTAACGTAGGGAGGATTGGTGAGAATCAAATCATATTCATTTTCTACAGGGTCGCTGAGTGTCCCTAAAATAGAGTTGGTTTTAAGCGTAAAGCTATCATTAAAAATCTTGGCAAACTCTTTGGTATGGTTGGGATAGTCTTTGATTATTTCACTAAAATAGATAAGCATATTGGCCTTAGCTAAAATAATCGTTTTTTGCTCGTCTTTGTCAAAGCCTTTATCAAAGCCTCTTATGGTTATTTTTGGAATGACCTTATCGCCAACTACGCTATAAAATCTATCCAGTCTGCTTTTGATCGGCTCAAGTAAAAACTTACCAACACCACAAGCAGGATCGCAAATGACCGCACCTTCTTTTATCTCGTCTTTGGCGATTTTTTCTACCGCCCGTATCACTTTCATAGGGGTGAAAAACTGCCCCCAGTTCTTTTTGCTGATACTTTCTTTTAAAAAGCTCTCGAATAGTTGGCTTTTGAAGTCATAGTCAATATGTTCGAGTCTTCCGTAATCCTGAAATTTTTGAAGCACTTTTTTAAATACAGTGCTGTATCCTGCAACGGCTTTTTGGTCTTTGCTGACAAATATCGTTCCGTTGATGATGGTAGTGTTGTCTATAGGGTTATATGGGAATAGCTCTTTGATTTTATTTCTAATAATGTCGGCGTAATATTGCAATGCTTCATCAGATGTATCACCATTTGTGTACATACTCATCACAAAATCAAAGCTGTTAGTGCTTCTTAGAATCCCTAAGTCACTGAGATATTTGAAGATAAACAACTCTACGAAGGTATAAAGGCAGTTTTCAGGCGTAGCACCGCTTACACTCCAAATATCTTGCCAAATAGAACGGGCTAAATCAGTAGGATTAACTAGCTCTTTGGGTAAGATTTGATTATTTTTTTCGTTAATTGAGTAATTTATTTTTTCAATTAGCGCAGGTAACTTCTCATCTGTAATCACAAATTGTGATGTGAGGACATTTCCGTTTTCATCAGTAATCTTTTCGCCAGTCAACGCATTGACCCACAGAGTGTCTTTCGTATCTGTGGCAATGATAATTTTTGCGCCAAGTTTGTGAGCAACTGCTATTTCCTGCTTGATTGCTTTTTGTTTTTGCGCGTCTGTTTTAAACTCTTTGGGTTGTTTAAATTCGACAACAGCAATCACATCTTTTTTATTAACAATAAGGGCATCTACTTTTTTATTTTCCAAGTTACCATAATCAATATTTCGGATAATATTTGCGCCTTTTAAAGCTTTGAGTGTAGTCGCTCCGATATTGTAATAATCCCATTTGCCAATCTTGGCAGTTGGATTGTTTTTATCAAGGCCCCGTTGTAGTAATTCTTCACTCATAATATTTTACAGATCATGTTTTTAATATTTTCTAAAGACCCCAGCCACCAAACCAAAAATCTCCAGATGGTCTATCGGACGGATATTTGAATACTCTTTGTTACCTGGCCGTAAATAGAAGCCAACTTTATCTCGCTCCAGATATTTCACGGTAAATTCGTTGTCCACAATGGCCACCACGATATCACCCGATTTTGTCGGTGCACCTTTTGTCACGATCACCGTATCACCAGGCAAAATACCAGCATCGACCATTGAATCACCTTTAATAGTTAGAAGGACTGAGCTTGATGGCGTGTCTATCAAATATTCATCAATTGAAAAAGTATCTGTACGAGTATCGTTTGCTACTTGTGGTTGTCCTGCCTGGATTATACCGGAGATCTCTCTCTCAAAAAACCGCTTACCCGGCTGAATGCGCCGATCAGGTGCATAAGCAAGGAAATCAACATTGATGAGCCGACCTACCATTGCTGAGACAGCAGATTTCGATTTCATGCCAACTAATGTTCCGATACCTGAAAACGAAGGCAGTATGCGATGCTCTGAATAATAGTCTTGGAGCTTTTTTAGGTATTCCGAATCTTTATTCATATAGCATCAATCTGTGATAATACTAGTATTTTATAGAACTTACGTTCTATTGCAAGATAAACTGCTAAATATCATTGATATAGATTGATTGCTCTATGCTATAGCGCCATACATTAAGAGTTACCGGGCTCAATCAATGCCACAACATTTCCTATTATCCATCCAAGCTAGATCACTATCAATCCGCCAAGTCTTCGGCATGACTGATGATCAAGCGTTCGATCTTTTCAAAGAATTGCGCTGGGAAGCCTGTGAAGAAACTCCGATGCTGGTCGGGGTTTACAACCCAGCACCAAACGTTTGAAATTTACCGTTATTCAAAAAGTTTGCGTTGGGTATCTATAGCCGTTTAGTTTAGGCAGGATACAATCGTGAGTGACGGGCTTGCAAACCCCGTTACGCTTCAAGTATAAAAATCAGTGAATGGATGCGTTACGAATGCCATCCATGGCAACTTGATCCCGGCAGTCCATGCCGGGATGACGGTTTGGACGTTTTAACTACGGATAAGATTTGTCAGGCAAAACCTGACCGCCCGTGTTATTAGGCAGGTACAGGGTGCCGTGCTTAAGCACCCTGGTTTTTATAGCGTGTTACTTCACTATTTTTTCTACGGGTGTACAAAAATCGGTGATGCCGTCCGGCGTTACTGCCGCTACGCGAAAAGAATAATAGCAGGCAGGTTCCAGTCCCTCTACCGTATAGGTAGTATAGAGAGTGGTTGTGACGGGTAACCATACGCTTTCAGGGGTCGGTTTACCTTTAGTCATTTGAAAAATATAAGCC
>CAIQND010000049.1 GCA_903873045.1 uncultured Methylococcaceae bacterium
ATTAAAATGGTGGCGTTGGTTTCTCCAGGAGGTTGCACGAGAATAGGAGTCGTAGCGATGGGAAGCCATTTTGAGTCAGATATTTTGATCATTTGATATAAATAGTTTGTGCGTGTAACGAAAATGAACGGGAAATCTGGCTGAAATGGCTTTTTCGTAGTAGGTTTTCTATTTTCGGACAATTTCCTTAACCTGCGATATTGACCTTTAAAATTTACAACGGGTAGTTTAAACCTTTTAAGGCTTTTAAAGAACTTTTATTTGGTGTTTAAGCCCAGATAAATACTGGCTAAATAGACATACTCACAAAAGATAGCCTGACCGTAAAGCGTCCTACCCATAAGGCCTCAATGCATTGAAAATACACGGGAGTGTATGATTTATCTTACATCTTTATGTGAGCATTGGTGGTAAGTCATTGCTGTAAAGCTTGTTTTTCAACAGACAAAAGCAGATGATTTCCCATTAAGGGTTTGGATATCCAGGCCGTGTCCACGCTTTCTGAAGTGTTGGATATTCTAGCCGAGATGTCAGTGGCCTCGATGAAGTAAAGCGGAATTGAATAGTTATCAACTCCGAATGCTTCGATTTCACACCATTATATCGAGGCTACTTGCTGATAATCAGTGTCATCGGTGTTCTACTTTTGAACTAGGCATCTGTTGGGTCGTTATTTTTTAATCAGCGTTTACTGAAAATGCCATTAATAAAAGTTGAAATATGGCCTATTTCTTCAATGCAAACGGAATGTGACATCAGGTAGTCATGCCATTCAATGGTATATTCCAGGCTATTAAGGGTATTAAATACGGCTTTGCCTGATTCTACATCAACCACCGAATCCAGTATGCCGTGAGCCATAAATATCGGGGTGGATTGGTTGGCTATTGAAGGTTCGGTTTTTAAGGTGTCAAGGGTCGGAAAGTAAGTTGAAAGCGCTACAATTCCAGCCAGTTTATACGGAAAGTTTAGCCCGGCATGAAGTGCGATGACGCCACCTTGAGAAAATCCGGCCAGTAAAATATGTTCAGACGAGATGCCTTTATCCATTTCCTGCTTAATCATCTGCTCTAGGAGTGTCGCTGATTGGTAAATTCCCGCTATATCAACTTTACGCTCCAGTGACATTTCCAGAATATCGTACCAGGCACGCATTTCCATGCCGCCATTAATGGTGACAGGTTGAATGGGGGCATTGGGAAAAATAAAGTGGATGTTGGCTTCTGCGTTTAAATGCAGTTGGGGAGCAATACCTTCAAAATCGTGCCCATCCGCACCTAAGCCATGCAACCATATTACCGAATAATAGTGAGCTGATGTAGGCTGAATTTCAATTGTTCCAAGTTTAGAATGCATAGGTGTTTTCCATAAAGTCAATATAGTCATCAAGTGATCGCCCAAAATGCGTCTTACGATTAGGGTGATCAGGATTTATAACGCCCCAAAATCGGGCGATACTACACCCACACGCTTTCTGAGGTTTGAAACGTTTGGGTTTATCAATTGTGCATCCGCGACATGCTTTGTTTAGTAAAACCCTAAAACTGGGTAGAATGAGTGACTGTCGCTGTTTTATATCAAATTCTTGACTATGGTAACTGATATTATTTTAATATGCTTAATAGGTTTGGCTTATGGGTATTGGTTTAATGCCCAAAAAGCCAAAGAAATTGCCTTGGGGGCAGCTATAGCCCATTGTTTAACTATGGAGGTGCAGATGTTGGATGGCTATGTTGCCTTAAGTGGTATCGGGCTGAAACGGGACAAGTCGGGAAAAATCCGGTTACGGCGATCATTTCTGTTTGAGTTCTCATCGACCGGTAATGAGCGCTATAACGGGACGTTGCTCATGCTGGGACGCCGGGTTGAGTCTATTTACATGGACCCTTATCGTATTGAATCAATAAGTCAGTTTGAGGGGTAACCTTATTGACATTAATACATTTTAAAATTTATGACACACAGGCGAAAATTTACGCTTTAAATTCTTGAATTATTCTTAATGCGCATCTTAAATGCGAAGTTTCTGTTCAAAATAGGATAGAATAAATTAAGGTAATTAAATATTAACTCATCCAGTGATCAAACTATGCCACATAGACGTTTAAAAAAAAGCCAGCCCGTATTTTCAATTACGACACTTCCTGATTTAGGTATTGATATAAAGGATATAGAAGACGATTTCAAGCGTTATTATGGTCAGCGGTTGGGTAGGGATGAAAACTGTCGATCGGTGCATTATGTGTATGAAGCGTTATCAATGGTTATTAGAGACCTGTTGACAGAGCGTTGGAAAAAAACCTATATCGCTTGCAAAAAACAGGATTGTAAAAAAGCCTATTATTTGTCGATGGAGTTTTTAATGGGACGGACACTCAGCAATGCCATGTTAAATTTGGGTGTTAATGATGTCGTTTCACAAGCCATGTATGATTTGGGGCTTGATATTGAAGAATTAATTGATGCCGAGCCTGATGCCGGTCTTGGTAATGGTGGTTTGGGGCGGTTGGCAGCTTGTTTTATTGATAGTTGCGCAACCTTGCAATTGCCGGTCACCGGTTATGGCTTACGTTATGAGTATGGCATGTTCTCCCAGACTGTTGTTAATGGCGAGCAGGTGGAAGAGCCTGATCATTGGCTTCGTAATGGTAATGTTTGGGAAATTGAACGTCTTGAGTATAAGCAGCGTATTAAATTTGGAGGCCACACCGAACGCCACATTGATAAAGAGGGTATTACACGGGTTAGCTGGGTAGATACTCACGATATACTCGCCGTACCTTTTGATACTGCAATTCCCGGCTATCAAAACGGCACGGTCAATACTTTGCGTTTATGGAAAGCCACTGCCACCGAAGAATTTGATTTGCAGGAATTTAATGCGGGCGACTATGCTGAATCGGTTGCTGCAAAAAATACCGCCGAAAATATAACTATGGTGCTGTATCCCAATGATGCCAATGAAAACGGTAAGGCATTACGTCTGCAACAACAATATCTGCTGGCTTCTGCCAGTTTGCAGGATGTGCTTGAGGTTTGGATCGGTCGGCATGGCAATGATTTTTCTACCTTTGCTGCCAAGAATTGCTTTCAATTAAACGACACTCATCCCAGTATTTCCGTTGCAGAACTTATGCGCTTGTTGTTGGATATTCATGATCTGTCTTGGGATGATGCCTGGGCAATTACCCGCAATACCATGGCTTATACCAACCATACACTGTTGCCGGAAGCGTTGGAGCGTTGGTCGGTTGATCTTTTTAAGCAGTTATTACCCCGCTTGATGGAGATCATTTTTGAGATTAACGCCCGTTTTCTGGCGGAAGTATCAGCACACTGGCCAGGTGACAAAGCTCGCATAGCGCGTATGTCGTTGATTGAAGAAGGTAATCAGCAGCATGTGAGGATGGCCTATTTGGCCATAGTGGGCAGTTACTCGGTCAATGGTGTTGCAGAATTACATTCAAAATTGTTGCAGCAAGGTTTGTTTCATGATTTCTATCAATTGTGGCCGGAAAAATTTAATAATAAAACCAATGGCGTTACCCCCCGTCGTTGGCTGGCGGCCTGTAATCCGGAATTGGCCGCGTTAATAACCGAAACCATCGGTGACGGCTGGTTAACAGATTTGTCGTTATTAAAAAAACTGGAACTTTATATTGACGATAAGGCGTTTTGCAAGCGCTGGTTTGAAGTTCAGCAAGCTGCAAAGCAAAGGCTGATTGATTATAAAAAGCAGGAGTTGGGTGTTGATTTGAATGTTAATGCCTTGTTTGATGTGCAGGTTAAGCGTATTCATGAATACAAGCGCCAATTATTAAACGTGCTGCATGTTATTCATCTTTATGACCGTATCAAGCGTGGCGACACGGCAAACTGGACGGATCGTTGTGTATTGATTGGCGGTAAAGCGGCTCCCGGCTATCACATGGCGAAAAAAATCATCAAATTGATTAATAATGTTTCCCATGTAATTAATCATGATCCTGATGTCGGTGATAAGTTGAAGCTGGTTTTTCTGCCTAATTATCGTGTCTCTGCGATGGAAAAAATTTGCCCGGGTGCAGATCTTTCCGAGCAAATTTCAACGGCCGGAAAAGAAGCGTCAGGCACC
>CAIQND010000050.1 GCA_903873045.1 uncultured Methylococcaceae bacterium
CTACAGAATCAACGGGATATTGGCATAACATTGAACGATAAATCCTGTGCCGTTAGGCACAAAATATGGGTAGAAAATCTGAACGTATGTGTTATTCCGTCGCGTATGGGACGGGATATTTTCTTGACATGTTTTTTCTACCCCTATTTAATCCATAACGGGATTTTGGCAAATGGCTTTGTGATTGTTCATAGTCAAAAGTGTCCCGCCTTAAGTTGGTAGCCCCCTTTTTCAAAGGGGGAGGTGAATACTTACAATTTGAAATATTTTTATAGTTGCTTAAGTCCGCTTCCCAGCGGACTTTGTTATTAAACAAAGATAGTTTTTATATTTAAGTCGATGAGGATCATCGGCATCACTGCCTAAGCGACGATCATCGGAGAATCAGAGACTTCCATTATTATTTTAATGTAATAACGAAAGACCTGATCCCGAAGTTATGCACAGTTTGATGAAGGAGGGCAGGTGCAAGCCTGTTCTGTTCTGTTCTGTTCTGTTCTCTACTCTACCCATTGATTGGTAAAATTTGTTTAATATCTGATTCCGACAAGCCTGTCACCTTAGCTATTATCTCAATGGTTGCGCCTTCTTTAGCTAAGTTGAGGGCTATATTTTTTGTTGTCTGCTCTATGCCTATTTCGATGCCTTCTGCTTTACCTTCTACCTTGCCTTTCTCTATCCCTATAACCTCACCTTCGTAATAACCATCCCCAAAAGAGGACTCGAATATACTGGCTTGGTAATGCAAATCATCTTGGTAATGCTCATAAGCTTTTTGTTCGTCTTCAGGCAACTTCATAATACTAAACTTTTCTTCGGCTTCTTTTAAGCCTTTGGCAGTGAAGCTGGCTTTAATTTCTTCATTTTTTAAGAAGTAAATCCATTCATCCAGCGTGTCTTTGGCGATGTCGTTAAAGCGGTTTATTTTGATGAGGTAATATTCAGGGTAAAGAGCTTCTACGCTGTCTTTTTTAAACAGTTGTTTTTGTTTGGCGTTGAGTTCCAGCAAATCATGATTATGTAAACCAACAAAGCGGGTAGTGCCTTTGTAGATATAATCAGAACCACTGCCCAGATCAAAATAAAGGATGTTGATTGAAATAACTTTGGTGATGCCTGAGTAGGCCTCATTTTCTTCCAAGTGCTCTATGGCTGTTTTAGAAACCCCATAAAATATGCGCTGCAAGTAGTCATATTCCCGATCATATTGTATTTCGATGATGATGATTATTTCTTGTTTGCTGTTGCGTACCTTTAGATCAACACGATTAAATTTGTCGAGTTTATAGTCTTTATTGCTTTCACTTTCCAGCACATCCAGGATCGTGATGTCTTCTTTAAGTAGCTCGCTTAAAAAGCCTTCGAGTATGCCAAAGTTGGCTTTACTGCGCAACAGCCGTTTTATGGCCCAGTCGAAGGTGATTAGCTTTCTTTTTTTAGTCATCTTTAAGCTCTGTTATTCGTACAAAATCAAAAGCCAAACAGGAGGGCTAAGCTTTTTATGCGGCGATTATAACACCGAAAAGATAAATTTTTTAATAGGCTGGAGTGGAAAAGCGCTAACCACCTTTGGCTATGCTAAAAATTGCAAATCAATCGAGTCTGACTTTTTAATGTAATAATGAAAGACCTGACCCCTAATTTCTTTTTGGCGGGGGTGGTATTGCCCAACAGTTCGGCCAGAAACAAGCCCCAGGACTCCTTGAACTCGCTGGAGGCAGCGCTTCGGGTCACTTCGACTTCCTTGGTGAGGGTCGGCGGCACCAAAATAATGCTGCGTTCGGTACGCCAGGCAGCTAATGACGTGATCACGCACACCACCAGCAAGCCCAGAATGATCAGGCGGCTGAACCGGTTCTCGGCCTCATGCCCTTCCCAGGTGCTAAGAAAGTCCGAAAGCCTCACGGGTAAAACCGCCGGATAAAGGGATTGGGGATGGTGATCGCCTTGCTGGGCAGCAAACCCAGCCAGTAGACGGCATGCAAGGTATAACCGTCCGGGCGGTTGTCACGAAAGCGCCGGTAGAATTTTACCGAGATGACGCCAATAGCCAGCGCGGGAATGAACTGATCGATCAGCATGCCGGTCAGCATACAGACCATGAAGGGCACGATCTCGTCGGCACTCCACAACAGAATGTGGAGCGGATCGTCGATGGTTTTTGGGATGGCAACGGGTTCCATAATGATCTCCAGGAAGGATGGTCACTATTTTGATGAATCGAATGAGCGTGGGGGCGGCAATAAATCGCGTTATTGCGAATTTTTTGTTATAGACGGTGCTATTTATGGTGGTTGGGAGCTGGTACTGAAAGTGGAAAATATTGGAAGCCGTTTTACATCTGACGGTTTAAAACGAAGTTCTAATCTTTAGTATTCTGACCCGACTTAACATGTAAAGTTTTCGTTGAGTTTGAAAGACTGCAAAAACCCTGAGGTAAAACATCAAGAGCGCTATGAGCCATTTGCGCTGCCCTGTAGCCCCCTATTTATCTAGGCTACAGAGCCACCTAAAAATCGTTTACCCCAATTTTCAACGGTGGAATCAGGGTTTGTGAGGTACGATCACGGTTTTTTTCGGGTTTTCACCCCAAGA
>CAIQND010000051.1 GCA_903873045.1 uncultured Methylococcaceae bacterium
AAGGCAACGTTTTTAAGCTGTTGCTGGATTTTTTTTCAAAACCGCGCATTCGGGGCGGCGTTCATGCAGAACAAAACAAAGCTCAAACGGCAACACAAAATATTGTTTATCAATTTCCGTTACCTAAAAAACTCTATATTCCTCTGCAACAACATGTCGGCAAGCCTGCCGAACCGCTGATTAGAGTCGGTGACAAAGTGCTTAAAGGCCAATTGTTGGCCTACAGTCAAGGTCTGATTTCCGCACCCGTTCATGCCCCCAGTTCGGGCGTGATTCTTGATGTTAATGATTATCCCGCACCGCATCCCTCCGCCTTGCCGATTCGCATGATTGTGCTGGAAACCGACGGCAAGGATGAATGGCTGGAGACCCGGCCAGTTGACGACCCGTTTCAGCTAACGCCTGAAGATATTAGTTTGCGTGTGGGTGCAGCGGGCATTGTCGGTTTGGGCGGAGCCACTTTTCCGACGGCGGTTAAGCTAAACATGGGGCGTGAAAATCAGATAGATACGCTGATTATTAATGGCGCGGAATGTGAGCCTTATTTAAGCTGTGACGACCGTTTGATGCAAGAACGCGCGGAACAAATTATCGATGGCGTGCGTTTGATGCTGCATGGCATGACGGCCGAAAGCGCAGTCGTGGCGATTGAAAACAACAAGCCGCAAGCTTATCTTGCCATGCAAGCCGCTGCACAGCCTTATCCACTGATTAAAGTGCTGCAAATTCCGACCCGTTATCCGATGGGTTGGGATCGGCAATTGATTCGCTATGTAACAGGCAAGGAAGTTCCGGTGGGTTGTCGCTCCTCAGAAATCGGTGTAACCATTCATAATGTCGGCACCGCTCATGCCGTCCATAAAGCGCTTCGGTATGGGCAACCTTTGGTGAGTCGTGTAATTACCGTATCGGGTGGCGCCGTTGCCAAACCGATGAACGTGGAAGTGCCGTTGGGGACTTTAATCTCTGAACTGTTTGATTTTTGTCAGGTAAATGTGGAGCAAACCGCACGTATCATTATGGGCGGGCCAATGATGGGCGATGCTTTGCCGCATACCGGTTTGCCAACCGTTAAGGCGACCAGCGGCGTTCTGGCATTAACGCAAAACGAATTGAAAAACACCGATGAACAGCCGTGTATCCGTTGCGCCAGTTGTATCAGCGTTTGCCCGGCGGGATTACGGCCGCTGGATATGGCGAACAATATCCGCATCAATCAATTGGATGTGGCGGTTGATTTAGGTTTAAAAGATTGTATCAGTTGTGGTTGCTGTTCTTATATCTGCCCTTCCAATATTCCGTTGGTGCAGTATTTTAAATATGCCTCGGGTGAGGTTGTCGCCAGACAACAAGCACAGCACAAGTCAGAACAAACCAAACGCTTGATTGATGACCGCAATGCCCGAATGGAGCGCATTGCACAGCAACAAAGAGAAGAAGAACTGGTTCGGATAGCGGCAAAAGCCGAGCGCGAACGGCTAAAAGCCCAACAGGAGGCAATAGTATGATGGCAAACATGAAACCTGGCAGTGGTGCGCATGTTGGCGTTAAAGTCAGTGTCAGTCTTATTATGTGGCAAGTCATGTTGGCAATATCGCCAGCGACTGTTTATGGGCTGTTTTGTTTTGGCTGGCCGGCGTTAAACCTGTTTATTATTACCGTGTTATCAGCGGTTTTTTTTGAGGCTTTTTGTTTGCGGTTGGGTGGCCGACTTGCCAAACCGGTGCTAATGGATGGCTCCGCCGTCTTGACCGGTTGGTTGTTGGCTATGACCTTACCGCCCTGGGCACCGTGGTGGATTGGGGTGGTGGGCTCGGGAATAGCGATTATTTTGGGTAAACAGGTTTATGGCGGTCTGGGACAAAACCTGTTTAATCCGGCCATGTTGGCCCGGGTCGCTTTATTGATTTCTTTTCCTATCGAAATGACCACCTGGGCCAATGTGTCGCCGTTGTTCTTTTCACAGTCACCGGGGCTGATTGAAAGTTGGCACATCACTTTTGTCGGCTTGGACAATTTGGATGCCACCACAGGTGCAACCACTCTGGGGTTTGTCAAAACTGAATTCTCGCAAAACCGGCTGTTGGTCGACATCTTAAAAGACTACTCGGGGTTTTTAAATTTTATCGGCTGGACGCGCAGTAGTTTGGGGGAAACCTCAACGCTGTTATTGGGTTTGGGCGGTGTTTGGTTAATCCGGCAAGGTGTCATTAAATGGTATATTCCTGTCTCGTTGTTACTGACAGTAACCGTATTAGCCGGTTTTTTTCATACCCTGGACGAGCAACATTATGTCAGCCCATTTTTGCATTTAAGCTCAGGATCGCTGATGTTAACGGCATTTTTTATCGCGACTGATTATGTGACCTCGCCCAATACGAAAACCGGACAGTTGGTTTTTGG
>CAIQND010000052.1 GCA_903873045.1 uncultured Methylococcaceae bacterium
CCGATTTAACGCCGTTTAAGAACGATGTTCGACCAATAGGGATTACGGGGGGAATGTTTCTTTTTGCGCTGCCGGTGATTTGCCATAACCTGAGAAAGCCGGTTTCGGGTAGTTGGTGCGGGGTCGGTGTTACATTTTGGGGCTTAAGGCTTGTTGATAACTTCATTTTGTACATCCTGAATAGTTGTTGTATTAGGTTGTACTTTAACGAGAATTAAATTAATTGAATACTGCAACGGTTGCACCGTTTAAGGTGCCACCATTGCTCAATGCCTTGCTGTTAGTGGCTTTAAAGGGTGGCACTATTTACCTGAAATACGTCCCGATCCTGCCCATTCAGGCCTTATAATTGTTGCGGCACTTTCAGCCAATGATTGAGTTAATCCCTTCTCTTTAAGCCAACTAACAATATCTTTAGTTACCGGCCATGTATCTTTTTCGTCTCTGTGCGCATTAATCCAAAATTGTTCACTTGCTTGTTGCAGTGCTGCAAGTCGTTCTGATCTGTTGGGGTTTGCCGGTCTTGATCCTGCTCTTTGTTCAATTGCTGGAGACTTTTTTGCTTTAATTGAAAAGACATCAGCAAATGAGAGTTCATCATCAATTGGAGGTATTTTTTTATTTGGATTGCTAAACTCAAGTATCTTGTTTGTAGGTATTAATCCATCAAAACGGCTTTTTATTTTCAGGTCATTATGGGCTATTTCATGTTCAATACGAATATAATCATTAGCCAATACAGAAAATTCTTTAAAGTCTTCTTCCCCTGATATTGCCTCGTAGATACAAATATAATCATCTTCATCTTCGTCTTTTTTACAAATAAAAAAGGTCGGTCTATCTATGATGGTTTCATCATCAAATAACCACTTTTCAACGTATGAACTACTGCTAATCCTGTAATTATTATCTTCCATGTAGCCTATATAACATTTTATGCTTTCAGCGAGTTCTGAATAAGGCTCAATGCCCATTACTACAAAAGGCACTCTTTCGGTTTCATAGTATTGGTTCGGAAATGATTCAGTTTTGTATATTTCAAATAAAGACAAGCAACACTCCGTTAAGGTGTAATCGTTACGAAGGGAATAACCGGAAATTGGGTAACGAGTCCAACTTGTAAGCCGCTAAGCCTATCCGGTTATGATGATTATATCAGATGTGGCATTTTTAGCATTACGCCAATAATCAAAGCCGTTTGAATAATGCTGACAATAATAATTAACCGGATTAAGTCCTTTCTAAACCGCTCGAAACTACTTTTTAAATCCAAGTCCTTCACATCCGCTTCCATCTGCTTAAGTCCGTTAACCACTCTTGGCTTTAAACGCGATCACTTGAGCGCCATTCTTTAAGCTGTCCAGGTAATCACTCCAGGCTTGCATCATCTTATGACGTTCTGGCAAGTGTGACGTCCGGTTGTAGGCGCGTCCGTTGGCATCTCGTACCGCGTGGGCTAATTGATGATCTATAAAATCAGGTCGAAAGCCCAGCACCTCATCAAGAATGGTTCTAGCCATTGCCCTAAAGCCGTGGACGCTCATTTCTGTTTTATCAAAGCCCATACGGCGTAAAGCTGCCAACATGGCGACATCTGACATGGCTCTTGAGCCGTTTGGAGTTCTGGCACAGGGAAACACAAAGCGGCCATTGCCTGTGAGCGGGTGCATATTGGTTAAAATCTCAATGGCTTGGTTTGATAAGGGGACGATGTGCGGGGTTTTGGTTTTTGGTACCAGATAGCGCCATTCTTTAGCGTCTAAGTCGATATGCGCCCATTCTGCGTGTCTCAATTCGCCAGGTCTAACAAATACCAAGGGTGCAAGCTGTAAGGCTGATTTGACCACGAAAGAGCCGGTATAACTGTCAATGGCTCGTAACAGGGGCGCGGCTTGCTTGGGGTCTGTCATTGCTGCGAAGTTTCCGCCTTTGGTGGGTGGTAATGCGCCGCGTAAATCGGGGGTTATGTCTCGATCAACTCGACCGGTTGCCACGGCGTACCTAAACACCTGTCCACAAATTTGTAGGGTTCTGTGGGCGGTTTCAATCGTGCCACGATCTTCAACACGACGTAAACAGGCAAGAATATCTTTAGGCAAAATAGCGGTTATGGGTTGACTGCCCAGCCAGGGAAAAACATTTCTTTCCAGCATCCTTTTGGAGCGGTTGTTTTTATCGTCCCAGTCATCAATCTTTTTTAAGCCCCATTCTCTGGCTATAATTTCAAAGCTGTTTGCTGACCCCGCCGATCTTGATTCTTTAACGGCTTTTTTATTTTCGCTTGGGTCAATACCGTCTGCTATTTGCTTTCTGGCTACCTCTCTTTTTTCTCTGGCTTCCTTCAAGGTGGTTTCGGGATAAATCCCAAGGGCTAAAGTTTTCCGCTTGTCATTGAATCGGTAATCAAGGCGAAAATATTTGCTCCCATTGGTATGGATGAGTAAGTACATACCCTTTTCATCAGGTATCTTGTAAGACTTGTCTGTGCGTGGCTTTGCGGCTTTTATGGCGGTATCTGAAATAGGCATTTGACGGTATAAGATTCTTAAAAGTTGAATATACCGTTATTTATACCGTCATAATATTTGGATGTCAACGAACCTTATTGAACCTTACGGGCATAAAAAAACCCGCTAAGCCTTATGACTTGCGGGTTTATTATATCTCTTTGTACATCGTTGAATCTTGAATTGGTGGAGGCGGGGGGAATTGAACCCCCGTCCGCAAGTACTCCGCCATAAGGTCTACATGCTTATCTCGCTCTTTATTTTAGCTAATGACTACCCGTCGAGCCAAGAAAATCATCAGCGATTCCGTAAGGTTTTAGCGCATCCATACCGGACAGACTTCAGCGCGATCTTATGTATATGACCTCTGAGCGTTCAGCGAACTGAACTCCACCCGCATAAGCACAGATGGTCAAAGGAATGGTGCTGTGTTTAAGCAGCTAGAGCCATTGAGTAGTTTTCGTCATTTGCGAATACTTAAGTTTCAGTAGATTTTACGAGGTGTACTGTCCTCGGCATGCGCTTAAGGTTTTGCTACCCACGTCGAAGCCATGTCGCCCCCAAGTGGTATGCAGGCTAAAAGACTTAGCCTTTATCAAAAAACTCAAGCAGGTAGTTAGCATTAAAAATAAGCGGACTATCTTGTTGAGTTGTTTTTGATTTTTAGTGCCTGCTGCAAGAACACGCTGTGTTTGCAGCAGGCGCTTTTTTTCTTTAGATAACAGTTACGTTTTCTGCTTGTGGGCCTTTTTGACCTTGAGTTACAGTAAACTGTACTTTTTGGCCTTCATCAAGTGATTTGTAACCACCTGAATTATTGATTTGTTGAAAATGTACGAATACATCAGGACCGGAAGCTTGTTCGATAAAGCCGAAGCCTTTATCAGAGTTAAACCATTTAACGGTACCAGTAGTAATTGTTGACATAATGAAGTCCTGTAAAAATTTAGATAAAAAAGCCATTACGGCCGATAAAGCTAAGAAATTTTGAAATTACTAAATGATACAAGGACGAGCTACTACTAGGAGAAACATCGAAACGGTGAACAGAGGGTAAATCATATTTTCAAGCTGTGTTGCATTATAAATATTATTTTATAAATGTCAAATTAATTTTCTGTAGATTTTATGAGGTGTACAGTCCTCAATTTGTGCTTAAGGTTTTGCTGCCCATCGGAAGTTTTATGGGCTTCTGATGTGGATTACAGGCTACAAGCAATAGCCGTTAACAATCAAGCGTTAGTGCCTAACAAAAAAAATAAGTTGATTGTTTTTGTTGTGCATCTTGTTTGATTTTTAAAGCAGGCTGCCTGGCACTTTTTGCGAGGCAGCCTGCAGGTAATCATTTAGATGATGACGCTTACATTTTCAGCTTGTGGGCCTTTTGGGCCTTGTGTTACGCTGAATTGTACGTTTTGGCCTTCATCAAGAGACTTGTAGCCGCCTGAGTTTTGGATTTGTTGAAAATGTACGAAAACGTCGGGGCCTGATTTTTGTTCAATAAAGCCGAAGCCTTTGTCAGAGTTAAACCATTTAACGGTGCCAGTAGTAATTGTAGACATGATAATTCCTATAAAATATTAAGTAAAAAGCCTTTGGGGCGGAGTAAAGCAGGGAAATTTAGAAATTACTTAATGAAACAAGGACGAGAAACTACAAGGAGAAACATCGAAACGGTAAACAGAGGGTAAGTCATATTTTCAAGCTAGAACGTATTATAAGCATTATCTGATGACTGTCAAATATTATTTTCTTTTTAAAACTTAATCATCAAGTTTTCTTACCTTGACTTTGAGTACCAGAAACCGCGTAGGCCGGAATAAGGCTTTTCGAGCGCAAGCGAGAATAAGCGTTTCCGGCGCTATACACGAGAATTTCGAAAACGCCACCACGCGCTACGCCCTTCGACAAGCTCAGGACAGGCTTGGGTGGTCTTATTCCGGCCTGCGTCGAAAATCTACATGCGATTTACAGTGGGTAACATAATGCTATAACGCAGAAATAGAACAGGTTAGGGCGGATGTTATCGGCTATCTAAAATCCAATTTTTCAACTGCAAGGCGACCCAGTCCGGATCGTCCAGCGTTAGATCATGACCGCCCCACGGATGACTTAGCAGTTTTAAAGCCCATTTTTTTTGTATTTTTTCTGAGCATAAAGGGGAAACCAGCTTGTCGCCCTTGCCATTTATTAATAAAACGGGTTGTTTGGGCTTTATGTCACCGGGGCGATAACGTGCGGCGGCTATAATTTGTCGAAAGCTGTTTTTAAGACTAATCGGGCGCTGATGTTGTATCTTTTCCCAAGCGAGGCTTATCTGCTCATCTTGATCGCGGCGATTGCTTATTAATTGCAATATGGCTTTTTCTCGATCGCAACCCTGTTGCTTCGATACCAAGGCTGCAAATTTAGGGTAACTTTGCCAGCGCAAGCGATGATAAAAAGGGCTTAAGTCGGCAAAGCTGGTATTAATCAAACTTGCACCGCATACATCGTCTGGATAGCGGCGCATCCACTCCCAGGCAACCATGGCTCCCAGCGAAACAGCCAGAAGGGTGACCGGTTGTTGCAGGCAACCCTGAGCCAACGCTTGACCACGCACTGTGTCGGTAATTGCCTTGATGGTAGCCGAGCTGGCTTCTTGGTAAAAACAACCGGTACCGGGTAAATCTATCGTTGTGATGTTGGCATCCGGAAAAGTTGCTTTCAGGATGGGTATAAAATCGCCCCAGTGCGCTGATTCACGCGCCAGACCTCTTAACAGAATCCAGTGATGACCGACTTGACTATTCATACCAAAATTCCTTTGCCTTTTTTGTATAATCAACTTTTTGTAGCGCTGCCAAGGGTGTCCAGTTTTTGGGGTATAAAATACTCCGGTGTAAAAAATCAAAAAGCAGGAAATGTCGACGATAAACCCGTTGCTGACGATGCGGTAACAGTGGGTGAAACAAGCCGTGACGTGAAAAAAGATGTGATGGATTTTTGCGTAACCAGAGCCATGAGCCCATTTCCAGCGTCAAGGGTAAAAATAAACGATCGGTGCTGAATCGCTGTATAAAATCATCGAATAAATAATCCCATAGATCACCGCTAATCACATATTCCATGCACATGGGCTCAATTTTATAAACATGATGTGGGTAGCACCGATCAAACAATTCTTTTAATGCCAAGGTTTCAGCAATAAAGGCAAAGGGTGTTTTCCGTGAAGCATAAGGAAACCATAAGCGGTCTTTAATGCCAAAACCAGAGTGTAAATCCAGTGCGATTGATAGTGACGAGTTAAACAGGTGTTGATCCACTATCCGACATAAAGCCAGGGCTTCTTTTTCCATGTTTAAAATATCGCCGCGATACCAAGGCAAGTGAGGTGTCAGGTTTTGACCGCTGTAGAGCTTGGTTGCTCCCATACTTTCTATGGGTGAATTTCGCATAAGATCAACCCCGTTGCCATTGCAACGGGTACCCAGATAAATACCCACCGGATTAACGAGTGGTACAAAGACTAGTCTGGATTTTTCCAGACGGGCCATAAGCTCTTCATCCCAGTCCAGTAATTGACTAATGGTTTCCATATAAGACAAAATGACTTCTGAACCTATTTTCTCCAGACCATGAACACCACCAAAAAACGCCAATACCGGCGCATCGGGTTCAATTGAGCCCAAGGTAACGCAATGAATAGGAAATTCATACTCTTTATAACGGATTGTCTCTATGACCTGCGTGCGTGCTTTGTCGCCGAATCGTTCAATGATACGTTCAAGTTGTTCAAGTTCGGGAAATTTAAAGCCAGTCATAAGTAGGTATCAGGGAGTAATAGCATAGAAAAACAGTTTTTCTGTTTCATGTTTTGGCAGTATAGCGTGTAATTGTCCGGTTCCAGGATAAGAATCTTATGATAACTCTTACGTAAACGGTTATCCTATTACAATAGAGTGACAGCAAGATGAAATTCAGTCTGTTTGCTATTTAGGGTTAATTAACCTGTTTTTTGCGGGTTGCAGAGTAAAAGTGGTATAGAGCCATGTAGAAGTAAAGCGACATTCGATCACCCTCACCCCAGCCCTCTCCCTGAGGGAGAGGGAGCTTAATGTTGCTTTACTTCTAAGCCACTCTATAATTGTTCGCTCCCCCTCTTTGAAAAAGAGGGGGAGGTAAATAAATCCCTCACAATCCCAATGCCGTTTAGTTAAGTATATAACTGGAGTAAAACAGCTTTGGTTGTTTTTACAGGCAATAGCTGAAGCGATTGCACTCCTGTTTTTAAACAACTTGCGCTTAACCACCAAAAATTAAATAGCCAATACACAATAATGCCTCAGTTAAAACAGTTTTTCCTCGCGCTTAGTTTTTATACCCGGTTGCCGGGGCCAAAATCTCAGGATTACACAAAACTACCGCAAGCAACGGTTTATTTACCGCTGGTTGGTTGGCTGGTGGGAAGCATTACGGCGTTAAGTTTTTATCTGGCTGATTTGTTGTGGCCGCAAGTAACTGCGGTGATTTTAGCTTTAATGGCGGGTGTTTTTTTAACCGGCGCTTTTCATGAAGATGGTTTTGCCGATGTCTGTGATGGTTTTGGTGGCGGTTGGGGTAAGCAACGTATCCTGGAAATCATGAAAGACTCTTACATTGGTGTTTATGGCGTGGTCGGATTGTTGCTGCTTTTTTTGTTAAAAATCAGCTTGCTGGGCAGCCTGTTAACCACAGTCGTGCCTTGGGTATTATTGGCGGGGCACAGTATTAGCCGGTTGCCGCCTTTGTTGTTGATGCAGCGGTATGATTATGTGCGTAATAATGACAGCAAGGCGGCTGTTGCCATTTATAAACCCAATGGACAGCAATTGCTTATTGCTACCCTGACCGCCTTGTTACCCTTGACGTTGCTGCCGCTGGTATGCGTCCTGGCGATTATTCCTGTATTCGCAATCAATTGGTATGTGGGCCGTTATTTTTATTGCTATATCGGTGGCTATACGGGCGATTGTTTGGGTGCGAGTCAGCAAATTTCAGAAACTGTTTTTTATCTAAGTATTAGTGCCTTATGGATATTTATTTAGTTCGCCACACGAAAACTGACACACTTAAAGGGCTTTGTTATGGACAAAGCGATGTCGGATTGGCGAAAACTTTTTTTGAAGAAGTTCAGCAACTGCAACAAAAAATGCCTGAATTTAAAGCGAATAGCCGGTTTTTTAGCAGTCCGTTAACGCGCTGTGTAAAATTAGCTGAGCAGTTTTCTGCGTGCGTGACGACCGATATCCGCTTGTTGGAGCTTGATTTTGGCGATTGGGAAAGTAGGCGTTTTGATGATATTGATGCCGATGTTTTGCAGCAGTGGACGGATAATTTTGTTGACATTGCACCGCCAAACGGAGAAAGTTTTACCGATTTATGCCAACGTGTCGGGGATTTTTGGCAAGAGGTGGTGCAGGGGATGTCAGAGGCAACCGAACAACTTATCATCATAACTCATGCCGGTGTTATTCGTGCCTTGTTGGCGTATATTTTAAAACTGCCACCGGCTAATGCTTTTCAGTTTCGGGTTGATTTGGGTTCTGTACATAAATTTCAGCATCTCGATAATTTCACTTACATAAACTATATCAATCTATAAATGAACCACGGCGGTAATATTTATCAATTCGCAAGGCATCTGGGTTGCTTGCCTGAGCAAGTGCTGGATTTCTCATCCAACATTAATCCAGAGCAAGCGGTTGATTGGCATCGTTTGCAACCGCTATCATTGGGTCTTTATGCCGACCCTGATTACAGTGTATTAAAACAGGCGATTAGCCATCGTTATAAGATGCCGACCAATGCCGATATTGAAGTATTTAATGGAGCCAGTGCGGCCATTTTTGCGTTATTGCGCTGGATACTGCCGCAAGATGTGGTTTTATACTCGCCTTTGTATGGCGAATATGCGCATATTGCCGGAGAGATGGGTTGTCAAGTGCATAACATTGATCGATTTAAGCCGTTAACAACGGAAATCCCTAAAGCCAGTACCGTGATTTTCGTCAATCCATCCACGCCGGATGGGCAGCTTTATGACATGCAAGAGCGACTGGCCGCGTGGCAAGCGGCAGAGTGTCATATCATTGTTGATGAATCTTTTTTGGATTTTTGCGTGGCTGATTCGGTGGCAGAACAGTTGGCAAGTTATAATAAACTCTATATTATCAAATCATTAAGCAAGTTTTATGGGTGCGCCGGTATTCGTGTCGGCTTTATTATCGCGGCTGCACAAGCAATAAAAGAGCTAAAACGTTACGAGCCCGCGTGGAAATTATCCAGTTTTTATATGATATATATGCAGCAGGCGCTGGCAAATAACGATTTTGTTGAAAAAACCCGAGAGCAGACAGCATCACTACGAAATTTGCTGCAACTCGCTTTGCAATCTTCCGGGTTGTTTGAACGGATTTATTCAGGGCAGGCCAATTTCCTTTTGGCAAAATTAGCCAATCAGGGCGACGGTTATCATTTGCAGGCATTATTGGAACCGTCACGTATTTTAATTCGGGTTTGTGATAATTTTGAGGGCTTGGATAAGCGTTATGTCCGTTTTGCTGTAAAAAATACACAAGCCATTAATGTACTTGCCGATAGCTTAAATGTACTATCACCCGTCGTTAAGTTACGCGCCTCTTGGGAAGATAAACTGTTGGCTGAGCGGAGCCGAAGCCGACAAAATCGCTTCGACTCCGCTCAGCGAACGGTTTAACTTAATGACATTGGCTGTCACCCCATTTTGATAGTCGGTTTGAGCGTAATAAGTAAGCCTGTTTTCAATCGATATTGCACCACTTTATTTATGGACTAAAAGGGATATATGAAACCATTAGCTGTTTTTGGAACCGGTTCAGATGCGGGTAAAACGAGTCTGGTCATGGCGTTGTGCCGAATTTTTGCCGACCAAGGGATAAAAGTCGCGCCTTTTAAGGCGCAAAATGTATCCAATAATTCTGCCGTTACCAAAGAAGGTCGAGAGATTTCCAGGGCGCAATGTTTACAGGCCGAAGCGGCACGCGTAGAACCCAGTTATTTGTTTAATCCGGTCTTGCTTAAATCGCAGGGTAGCAGTTCGGTGCAAGTCATAGTAAACGGGCTGGTTCATAAAAATCAAAGCGTCACTCATTATTATGATGAAATTGATGGGTTGAAACTACAGGTACAACAGTCATTTTTGCGCTTGCAGCAAGATTACGACTTGGTTATTGCTGAAGGCGCGGGATCGCCGGTTGAATTAAATCTGCTGGAAAAAGACCTGTCGAATACGTTTATCGCCAACACCTTTAATACCAAAAATATTTTGGTTGCCGACATAGAACGGGGCGGGGTGTTTGCCTCAATTTACGGCACCATGGCATTGATGGGTCCGGTTATGCGAAGTAATCTGGTTGGCGTTGTTATTAATAAGTTTCGGGGCGATCGGCGTTTTTTTGATGAGGGCGAAAAAATTATCAAGGATCGATTTGGTATACCGGTTCTGGGTGTCCTGCCTTTTCAGGCTTTAAATATTGATATGGAAGATTCCCAGTCCCTGAGCAATTATCAACAGCGTCTGGACGATGTAAAAATTCGTGTTGGGGTTATCGTCTATCCAGGCTTAAGTAATTATAACGATCTTGATGTTTTAATGGCAGACCCCGAGATTTATGTGGAATTGATTCATGCCAATCGTTCGCTGAATAACTTTGATATGATTTTGCTGCCCGGCAGCAAAACCGTCATTCGTGATTTGCAGTGGCTAAAACAGCAGGGTTTATTTAATGAGCTTCAGCAGTTTAACAAGCCTGTTTTTGGCATTTGCGGCGGCTATCAAATGCTCTGCGAAAGCCTGCACGATCCCGAGGCGATAGAACATGATGAACCTATTATTGAAACGGGTTTAAGTTTTATTGATGATATTGTCATTTACCAAACCCCTAAAATACTCCAGCACGGCAATTATCAACTGTTTTCATACACGGCCATAAACGGTTATGAAATCCATAGTGGACGCATGAACAAGTACCCCTTGTTTTACCAAGGCGGACGTTTTATGGGCACGCATATCCATGGGGTTTTTGATGATGATGCTTTTCGTGGCGATTATTTTAAAGCCATTAATCCACACTATCAGGGTTTTGAGTATGCAAGTTATCGTGAAGCACAAATACAGGGCTTTACTGATATGGTCGCGGAAAATTTGGATACCGCCGCTATCTTGCAAGCGCTTCAGGCCGATTGATGGGATTTGAATTAGCGGCTTTAGCCTATCTTATCGATAGTGTTTTTGGTGAATTTCGCTGTAAACATCCGGTGGTCTGGATGGGCGAGTTTATTTCTGGGTTTGAAAAACGTTTTTATCAAGACCGAATTTTACCCGGTGCGTTATTGGTCATCAGCTTGATTGTATTGACCTTACTGATTAGCAGTGCGCTTGTTTATCTGAGTGAAGGGTTGGCTTCTTGGTTGTCTTTATTACTAATAGCTGTATTTGCCTCAACCGGACTGGCCATGAAGTTGTTACATGCCAGTGTTGCAGAAATAATAACCGCTGAACAACCTAAACAAGCCCTGAGTTTTTTGGTTAGCCGCGACACTGAAACCATGACGGAAACCGAGATTTATAAAGCGGCACTGGAAACCTGGGCCGAAAACCTCAGTGATGGGGTTATCGCACCGTTATTTTATTTGGTATTGTTTGGTTTGCCGGGGATTGCAGTTTATAAAGCCATTAATACGATGGATTCCATGATTGCCTATAAAACAGGGCATTATTTTTATTTTGGCAAAACTGCCGCCATTGTTGACGATATAGCCAATTTTATACCGGCACGACTCACGGCCTTATTGATTGTTTTATTAGTCCAAGATAAACGCCGTGCTTGGCAATGCTTATGGCGTGATGGCCATAAACTGGAAAGTCCCAATGCCGGTTACCCGATTGCTGCAATGGCCGGTGCTTTAGGGCTTGCCTTGGGTGGCGATGCTTATTATCACGGACAACTGAAACATAAGCCGGTGTTGGGCGAATCCGTCAATCCCGTTAATAAAGCCGTATTAGCCCAAGCCTTAGCGATGAAAACACGGATTGATGGGATGGTTTTGGGTTTATTGGCAATAGGTGCCGTACTGACATGAAGACACTGTTTATAGGCGGTATAAAAAGTGGAAAATCCCGCTTGGCGGAAGCTTATATATTAGAGCAAGCGCACAAAGATAAGCCTTACTATTTGGCAACAACCGAATTTTTTGATGATGAAATACAAACTCGGGTGACTATTCATCAACAGCGCCGTAAAGATTTTTTTATCACACTGGAAGAACCCGTCAAACTGCTTGAAGCACTCGAAAGCTGTCAGCGTCCGGTATTAATAGAATGTGTCTCGATGTGGTTAAACAATTTGCTGTATTACCAAATTCCGGAAGTGGATATTTTGCAAGAACTGGAAGCCGTGCTGCAATTGCCATGCGCTATGGTTTTGGTTCACAATGAAGTGGGCTTGGGTGTTATTGCCGATAATCCGTTGGCACGCCAGTTTGTTGATTTATCCGGTAAAGCGGCGCAGTTGATGGGACAGTATTGTGATGAAGTGTTTTTTTGCAGTGCCGGGCTAACACTAAAGATGAAATAGAATTTTAGGCTACCCACTTTAGACGGGACAAGCAAAACGGTTTAACCTTAAATTGTCCCACCTTAGGTAGCCCGTTTTATTAAATAAATTTCGCTTAACTTACTGGCAGTGAGGCTGGAGCTTGGGAATCAGAAGAACGTTAACCGTTTTTGCTTTTCTTCGTGGTAAATGCTTTTCTTTGCTAATGGCGTTCAAAGCAGGATTTGAGATAATACCTCATGCTTGGATGTCTCCCAAGAACACGGGGCAGTTTATTTTTTTATGATAGTTGGTGACTTGTAATAACAATCCACTATAATCACCCTAGCACGTATTCATAAAGATCAGGCTAAGGAAATAAAATGCACTTATTTATTCAAGATCTCGCAGAAACAAATCGCTATCAGGCAACTCGTTTGTTGTCTATTCTACGGGCGATTCAAACACGTTATCATTACATTCCCAAAGTCGCGATAGAGCAGTTGGCGGAGTTGTTAGATATCCCCCGTACCCAGATTATCAGTGTCGTTGAATTTTACAGCTTTTTTCATTTGTCACCGCGCGGACAATACGAAATTTTGATCAGTGATTCCATTACCGATCACATGTTGGGCAAGAAAAGTATGCTCGATTATTTTTCGAAAAAGCTAAAGGTGGCCGTTGGTGAGGTGCGGCAAGACGGGGTGGTTAGTTTGGATAACACGTCCTGTACCGGGCTCTGTGATCAAGGCCCGGCTGGCTTGGTTAACGGTTATGCGTTAAGCCGACTTGACCATCCCCGAATTGACCAAATCACCGATTTAATTAATCAACAAAAACCACTGGAAGAATGGCCTCCCGAGTTATTTTTGGTTGAGGATAATATCCAGATGCCTGATTTATTGCTGGCTCATCCCATCAAGCACGGGGCTGCGCTGACTGCCATGTTTAATCGGGGCGCACAGGAAACGTTAGCGGAAATTAGTTTTGCCGAGTTGCGGGGACGTGGGGGAGCAGGCTATAACACCGCCTGGAAATGGCATTTGTGTTATGAGGGGCCTGAAGAAGACTCATTTTGTGATATCGCTACGCACAAACAGCAGCAACGCTATGTGGTTTGTAATGCCGATGAAGGCGAACCGGGTACTTTTAAAGACCGGGTGTTATTAAATACTTATGCGCATCAGGTATTTGAAGGTATGACGTTATGTGCTGCGATTATCGGTGCTGATCATGGTCTTTTATATTTGCGCGGCGAGTATCTGCATCTTTACGAAAAGCTTCAAGGTATTTTGGAGGCCCGTCGGCAGGCCGGTTTGTTGGGTAATAATATTCTCAAGAAGGGCTTGAATTTTGATATTGAAATTTGTCTGGGTGCCGGTGCTTATATCTGCGGTGAAGAATCTGCGTTGATAGAATCGCTGGAAGGAAAAATGGGCATTCCCCGTAATCGTCCACCTTATCCTGTTACGCAAGGGTATTTAGGCAAACCCACGGTGATTAACAATGTTGAAACTTTTATGGCGGCAGCCAGTATTGCCATAAATGGCGGCGACTGGTTTGCCAATGTCGGTACAGAAAAATCAAAAGGCACCAAAATATTGAGTATTTGCGGTGACTGTGCCCGTCCCGGCATTTACGAATATCCTTTCGGCACGTCTATCCAGACTGTGCTGGATGATTGCGGGGCCAGCGATGTCCTGGGCGTGCAAATTGGCGGGCCGTCAGGTACTTTTATTGCCAACCACGAATTTGAAAGGCAACTGGCTTTTGAAGATTTAGCTACTGGCGGCTCATTTATTGTTTTTAATAACAGTCGAAACATTCTTGAAATTGTTAATAATTTTATCCATTTTTTTGCTCACGAAAGTTGCGGATTTTGTACGCCTTGCCGTGTGGGTACTTCGTTATTAAAAAAACAGTTGGATAAAATTATTGAAGGTCATGGTTCAGCGGGGGATGTGGTCGCCCTTGAAGAACTCTGTCAGTTAATTAAAACCCAAAGCCACTGCGGCTTGGGGCAGACCGCTGCCAATCCTGTGTTAACCACTCTGGAACGCTATCCTGAATTGTATCAAAGCCAATTGAAAAAAATCAGTTATGAACCGGGATTTGATTTGGATGGCGCTTTGGAAACAGCACGGAGATTGGCAAAGCGTAACGATACCGGTGCGCATTTAGCTCAAATCGAGGACGAATCATGAGTAAATCAATCACTATTGATGGCAACACCGTTCCTTTTGAAGAGGGACAAACCATCATGGAAGCCGCCACAGCGGCAGGTGTTTATATTCCGCATTTATGTCATCATCCGGAATTTACTCCGCATGGCAGTTGTAAGTTGTGTAATGTAAAAGTGAATGGTCGTGTTTGTTCAGCCTGTACTTTTCCGGCCATGGAAGGTCAGCAGGTGCTTAATAACACCCAAGAATTAACCGATGACCGGCAGCTTATTACTCAAATGTTGTTTGTGGAAGGCAATCATTTTTGCCCCTCCTGCGAAAAAACGGGTAACTGCCAGTTACAGGCCGTTGCTTATCATTTGAATATGCTCGACAATCATTTTCCGCTTTTTTATCCCGCCCGAAAAGTTGACGCGTCTCATGCCGAGGTTATGATTGATCATAATCGCTGTATTTTTTGTACTTTGTGCGTTAGAGCCAGTCAGCAAAAAGACGGCAAGGATGTGTTTGCGATCAGTGGGCGCGGTCTTAATAAGCATCTGCTTGTTAATGCACAAAGCGGTTTGTTAAAAGACACGGATATTGAGGCGACCGATCAGGCTGCGCACATTTGTCCAACCGGTGCCATTCTGATTAAGCACACGGCTTATCAAGTGCCGATTGGTGAACGTATTTACGATCATAAACAAATTGATCAAGTCAGTTTAGATTCGGAGAATCCTCAACATGGCAAATAAAATTAGAGTTGCAACGACCTCGCTGGCCGGTTGTTTTGGTTGTCACATGTCCTTTCTTGATATTGATGAACGCATGTTGCAATTAGTGGAACATGTTGAATTTGACCGTTCACCCATTACCGATATAGAACACTGCACAAACTGCGACATCGGTTTGATTGAAGGGGGCGTGTGTAATTCAGAAAACGTGCATGTATTGCGTGAGTTTAGACAAAACTGCAAGATTTTGGTGGCGGTCGGTGCGTGTGCTATTAACGGCGGCTTGCCTGCGATGCGTAATTTTATCCCTCTGGAAGAATGCCTCAATGAAGCGTATTTGGATGGCATTGGTGTTGAGAATGCGCAAATACCCAGCGATCCTGAGCTGCCCTTATTATTGGATAAAGTGCGTCCGCTTCATGAAGTCGTAAAAATAGATTATTTTTTACCCGGCTGCCCACCTTCGGCCGATGTGTTCTGGAAGTTTTTGACCGATTTAATTGAAGGGCGCGAGCCTTCGTTGCCTTATGAATTAGTGCATTATGATTGATCGACGTAAGTAACAGAGAAAAAACCATGTATACGCTTTATAAAATCAATGCTGATGATTTAAACGAAAATTTTTTGGCATCATTAAAAGCACAGTTTCAACACAAAGAAATTGAGATTTCTATTTGCGAAACAGCACAAGCCGAACGGGATGAAACTGACTATTTATTACGCAATCCGGTTAATAAAGCACATTTATTAAAAGCCATAGACAATGTTAATAAAGGCAATTATGTAACCATCGATTCAAATGACCTGTAATGAATGTTACTTTTGAACAAGGTGCTTTTGATGATTTTACTGATTGGGCGACTGAGGATAAAAAGCTTTATAAACGTCTAGTTAGTTTAATTAAAGAAACTACGCGCAATCCATATACCGGATTGGGTAAACCCGAATCCTTAAAACATGAGTTACAAGGGTATTGGTCGCGTCGCATTAATGACGAGCATCGTTTAGTGTATAAAATTGAAACCGACAGACTCATTATTATTAGCTGTAGATACCATTATAAAAAATAGCGGGCAGGTTGGGAGAGTAACTCAAGCTTTTTGAGTCATCAGCTAAATATTGCATCGTTTCCAGGAGGGGAAGCCGTGGAACGGTATAATCAGTGCAACTTGACCAAACAGAATATGACAGAATTAATTTTGGAATCAGTAATCCAGTGCCCTGAATGTGGCTTTAAAAAACAAGAACTCATGCCAACGGATGCCTGCCTGTATTTTTACCCATGCACCCATTGTCAGGTATTATTAAAGCCGAAGCTGGGTGATTGTTGTGTTTTTTGTTCTTATGGAACCGTCCAGTGCCCTCCGATACAAGCTGGGCAGTCTTGTTGTTCCAACCAACTTTAGAGAATTATTATGTACCAACATTTAGAAACAGCCAAAAATACAGAAAATTTGAAGCGCGTCGTTGTTGACCCAGTCTCTCGGGTCGAAGGACACGGCAAGGTCACTTTGTTGCTGGATGCCGATAATAAAGTCCAGCAAGCCCGATTGCATATTGTTGAGTTTCGGGGATTTGAGCGTTTTATACAAGGCCGCCCTTATTGGGAATTGCCGGTTTTGGTACAGCGTTTATGCGGAATTTGTCCGGTAAGTCATCATTTAGCTGCCGCCAAAGCGATAGACCAATTGGTCGGTATTGACCCGGAAAATCTTCCGGTATCCGCCGATAAACTGAGACGCTTGCTGCATTTTGGGCAAGTGTTTCAATCCCACGCCCTGCATTTCTTTCATTTATCCAGCCCGGATTTATTGTTTGGTTTTGAAAGCGATATTAGCAAACGTTCTATTGTTGCCGTGCTGGGTGCCTATCCCGACTTGGGTGTCCAAGGCGTAAAGATGCGTAAATATGGACAGGAAGTGATACGCATGGTGTCCGGCAAACGCGTTCACGGCACGTGTGCCATTCCTGGCGGCATGAATAAATCATTAAGCAAAGCCGAACGTGATTACTTGCTGGAAGATATTGATCAAATGATTGAATGGTCGGCGGCTTCCGTTGCGCTGATTAAAAAAGTGCATTGCTCCAACCTGCCTTATTACGATGACTTTGCCACCATACGCTCTAATTACCTGGGCTTAATCAAGCCGGATGGTGCCTTGGAACTTTACCATGGCGGCATTCGCGCGAAAAATGCCAACGGCGAAACGATTATGGATCATGTCGATTATTGTCAATATAATGACTATATCCATGAAGAAGTGCGCTCATGGACTTACATGAAATTTCCTTATTTGTTATCGATGGGCAAGGAAAACGGTTGGTATCGAGTGGGGCCGCTGGCTCGCGTCAATAATTGTGATTCCATTAACACGCCGTTAGCCGAAGCCGCCCGGGTAGAATTTAAAGCACACAGCAACGAAGCGATGGTTCATAGCACACTGGCGTTTCATTGGGCGCGTTTGATTGAAACCCTGCATTGCGCCGAAAGCATTAAAACACTACTCCATGATCCAGACATCATGGGTCATGATTTAGTGGCGCAAGGCGAAAAACGTTATGAAGGGGTGGGCGTTATTGAAGCACCGCGCGGCACGCTGTTTCATCATTATCAAGTCGATGAAAATGACATCGTCACCAAGGCCAATTTAATCGTTTCAACCACCAGCAACAACATGGCGATGAATGAATCTGTTCGGCAAGTGGCGGCAGAATATTTATCAGGCCGAGAATTGACCGAGCCACTATTAAATAATCTGGAAGTGGCAATTCGTGCTTATGATCCCTGTTTGTCTTGTGCAACCCACGCAATGGGGAAAATGCCGTTGCAGTTGGAATTGATTGATGTCGAAGGTAAGTTAATCGATAAGCTGGTTAAACACAGTAGCGGTGAAATTGAACGGGCCGTCCATGATTAAACCGGTTCTGTTGTTTGGCTATGGCAATCTCAGTCGTGGCGATGATGCGCTGGGGCCGTTATTGCTGGAATATGTTGAAAGCCACTGTGACCTGCAAGCGATTGAAATACTCAGTGACTTTCAGTTGCAAATCGAACACGCGCTGGATTTGGAAAACCGATCCTTGGTGTTATTTGTTGATGCCTCGGTTTCCTGTGTCGGCGCGTTTGATTTCGTGCAGCTTGAGCCTGCCAGAGACGACAGTTATACCACGCACACGATGAGTCCTGCGGCCGTTTTGGATGTCTATCAATCGATAAAAAAACAAACGCCGCCACCGTGTTTTTTACTGAGCATTAAAGCGGAAAAACTTGAGCTGGGTGAAGGTTTAAGTGCGCCAGCAAAAAACCATTTGGATCAGGCCTGTCAGTTTGCGGGACAATTATTAAAAAATCCTGACCTTAACATTTGGCTACAACAAGTAAATGCTGTGCAGCACATTGCTAAGGAATACGCACGAAATAACTTAGACATCTTGCTCCCTCTCCCTTCGGGAGAGGGTTGGGGTGAGGGGATATAAATGGTCAAGTTATTTCATGCACGTTCCTAAGGCGATAACCTTAAACTCAAAAACAGTAAGTCCGGACTTTGTTGCATGACTTGTGACAGTTTGAGATGTTTCGGTTTAACCAATGCATCACCCCCGTTAACTTGCTAATGACACACTTAGCTA
>CAIQND010000053.1 GCA_903873045.1 uncultured Methylococcaceae bacterium
CCACGCCTTGGCACGTCGCTTCCAGAAAATCGATATACTAGAGCCTTCCGTTGAAGATACGATTCTGATTTTAAAAGGCCTTAAATCACGCTTTGAAGAACATCATAATGTTAGATATTCTGCTGAAGCTCTAAGGGTAGCCGCCGAATTATCGGATCGCTATATTACAGATCGGCATTTGCCGGATAAAGCCATTGATGTTATTGATGAGGCGGGTGCAAAACAACGAATGACGGCAGAAGCCGATCGTAAGCAAGATATCGATGTTGCCGAAATAGAGGATATCATCTCAAAAATAGCCAGAATACCGGCTAGATCAGTATCTTCCAATGATATTGACAAGCTGGCTAATCTTGAAAAGAATCTTAAAATGCTGGTTTTTGGTCAGGATGAGGCCATTTCTGCCTTGGCTTCGGCGATAAAATTATCGCGTGCCGGCCTTCGGGATTCACAGAAGACTATCGGTTCCTTTATATTTGCAGGGCCTACCGGTGTTGGTAAAACAGAAGTGACCCGTCAGCTTGCCAAAGTATTGGGTGTTGAACTGATTCGTTTTGATATGTCTGAATACATGGAACGTCACACCGTTTCAAGATTAATTGGTGCGCCTCCAGGTTATGTCGGCTTTGATCAAGGTGGATTGTTAACCGAGCAGGTTACCAAGCATCCTCATGCCGTATTATTGCTTGATGAATTGGAAAAAGCGCATCCCGATGTTTTTAATTTGTTATTACAAGTCATGGATCACGGTTCATTGACCGACAATAATGGACGCAAAGCTGATTTTCGCAACATTATTTTGGTCATGACGACCAATGCCGGTGCGGAAGAAGGTAGTCGTGCCTCTATAGGTTTCACTCAGCAGAGTCATGAAACTGACAGCTTAAAAGTCATCGAGAAAGGCTTTTCACCTGAATTTCGCAACCGTTTGGATGCCATTATTCAATTTAAGCCGCTGGATATTTCAATTGTCGGGCATGTGGTTGATAAATTTATCTTTGAATTAGAAGGCTTGCTTGCCGATAAGCATGTAACGCTAACGTTAGATGCCGAGGCTCGTTTGTGGTTGGCTGAACATGGGTGTGATCCCAAAATGGGGGCAAGACCGATGGCGCGATTAATTCAGGAAAAAATCAAGAAACCTCTGGCTAATGACTTGCTGTTTGGCAAGCTCGCGCACGGTGGTCATGTCAGAATTTATGTGGAAAATGATGAAATGGCTTTTGCTATAGAAAGCGATGAGTTAGTCGTTTCTGAAGCCAATTCTTAAGAGAGCGTTCGAGTCGTAAACAGGTCATTTAAAAGCTTGCGCTATCCTGTTGGTTCATGAGGATTACACCTCGATAGGGGTGACCCCATAAACTGACGGAATTAGCGCATACGGAACGTGATACGGCCTTTACTTAAATCGTAAGGCGTCATTTCAACTTTAACGCTATCGCCAGTTAGAATGCGGATATAATGTTTACGCATTTTACCGGATATGTGTGCAGTCACAACGTGACCGTTCTCCAGTTCAACACGAAACATAGTATTAGGAAGGGTATCAATTACCTTACCTTCCATTTCAATTTGATCTTCTTTAGCCATTTGTATTAGTCCCAGCAATTTAAACCGCAAATTATAGCACAAGCTAATTTCTAACAACAGAAGAGTGTGGGTATTTGTTTTTTTAGGTGCTCATTTCAAGCCATTGCTTATCAATTAATAATTGTAGCGGTTGGTAATCACTTTTATAAGCCATTTTTTTACAGGCTTGTATCCAAAACCCCAAGTATAAGAACTCTTTTTGTTGTAGAACGGCTTGTTCAATTTGCCATAAAACGGCATAAACACCCAGACTGTAGTCTTTGAATTTGGGCTCAAAAAAGGTATAAACGGCTGACCATGCCTGTTCAAATTGATCAATAACAGCAACTCCGGCTAGTTCGTTATTAATAGAAAATTCGACAAATCGGGTATTGCACCACGAACTACCGAGAAAGTTAAGGTACTCATCCTGGCTGGCGGTAGCCATGGAACTGTCGCTGTGTCTGATGGCCTGATAGCGTAAATACATGTCGTAATGAGCCTGTTCAAAAACCGCCGGTTTAACGATGACTTGGGTAGATGTATTTTTGCTTAGGCAACGTTTTTGGCTTCTGCTGGGTTTAAATTTGTTAACAGGTAGTCTTACTGAAATACAGGAAGAGCAATGCGGACAATGCGGCGTATAAATCTCATCCCCACTACGACGAAAACCCTGCGCTATCAATTGAGCGTAAATGGATGAAGTGACCGGGTAGCCTGGACGAACAAAAAGCGATTGCGCCTTTTCATCATCAAGATAACCGCAGGGGTGTTCCTGGCTTAAAAATAAGGGAATGGATGTCATATTGACTCCCAAGCGGCTTTGTTGGCAGGAAGTTCACAATATTGATTGAGTAACTTTGTAAATTGCTTGCGGTCACAGTTTTCCGCGCCAAAGCTTGCCAAATGTGCTGTATGTACCTGGCAGTCAATGAGTTGGTAGCCCCAGGCTTTAAGTTGCTCAACCAGACTGGCAAAGACCACTTTTGATGCATCTGTTTTGGTATGAAACATGGATTCGCCAAAAAAAACGCACCCCAAAGCAACACCGTATAATCCGCCGACCAACTCACCATCCATCCAAGCTTCCGCAGAATGTGCATAACCACTTTTATGGAGTTCATTATAAGCCTGCGCTATGTCCTCTGTTATCCAGGTGCCCGAACTTTCATTTCGAGGTTCTGCACAACCCGCGACAACCTCGTTAAAAGCTTGGTCATAGGTCACAGAAAAGCTGTTTTTACGCAGCGTTTTACGTAAACTCCGAGATACAATCAATTTGTCTGGAAATAACACTAACCGGGGATTAGGTGACCACCACAGAATAGGTTCATCATGGTTATACCAAGGAAAAATGCCCCGCCGATAGGCATTTAACAGGCGGGGTTTAGACAAGCAACCGCCAACCGCAAGTAACCCGTCAGGTTCGCGTAATGCTTTGCTTAACGCAGGAAAATCCTGCCCTGGTTGTTGCGGATCAAGAATGGTCAGTTGCATATTTTTAAAAAGTTAAAGCAAGAAGGCGCAAGATTTAAGGGGTCGAGACGCAAAAAACCGCATCTTTTGCCGTTTACTTTGAACCTGCCTACACTAATTCATCAAGAAATTTTTCAGCATCCAGTGCCGCCATGCAACCAGAACCCGATGAAGTTATGGCTTGTTTATAAACAGAGTCCATCACGTCACCGGCTGCAAAAACACCTTCAACACTGGTTGCCGTAGCGTTTCCGGCAATACCACTTTTTACTTTAATATAGCCATGATCCATAGCCAGCTGGCCTTCAAAAATGCCGGTGTTGGGGGTATGTCCAATGGCAATAAAAACACCATGCACATCCAACTCTTTGGTTGAGTTGTCGAGAGTATTTTTAATTCTGATACCGGTAACACCCATATCGTCACCCAAGACCTCATCCAGAGCGTAATTCCATTCAATCTCAACATTAGCGTTTACTGATTTTTCAATCAGTTTATCAGAAAGAATTTTTTCAGAACGAAATTTGTCACGACGATGAACGACAGTCACTTTAGAGGCGATATTAGCCAAATAAAGCGCTTCTTCGACGGCCGTATTGCCACCGCCAATAACAGCGATAGGTTTATTGCGATAGAAAAAACCGTCACAGGTCGCACAAGCCGAAACACCACGACCTTTAAATGATTCTTCAGACTCCAGACCTAAATAGCGTGCAGACGCACCGGTTGCAATAATCAGCGCATCACAGGTGTAAGTGCCTGAGTCGCCCGTCAAGGTGAAGGGTCTGGCCGATAAATCAGCGGTATGGATATGGTCAAAAATAATCTCTGTTTCAAACCGTTCTGCGTGCCGGCGCATTCTGTCCATAAGATCCGGGCCTTGCAAACCTTCAACGTCACCGGGCCAGTTATCAACTTCTGTGGTGGTGGTTAATTGTCCACCTTGTTGCATACCCGTGATGATCACCGGCTTTAAATTAGCGCGTGCGGCATAAATAGCTGCCGTATAACCGGCGGGGCCAGAACCAAGAATTAAAAGACGGCAGTGCCTAGAATCATTCATTAAAAAACCTCTATAAGAGCTAAATCAGGATAAATATAAGAATTATGCAGGTGAAACAGCGTTTCGTAAATGTTATTGTGTATAAGCTACCGGAACCACTCTAAAAACAAGCTGTTTTTTTTGTAACAAATATTAATGTAGAATGTGCAATCATTGATCTATAATCCTGTTTTATTAGTACTAATCTTATGTTGAGTCATCATCTATGTCTGCTGTAATGGAAGAAAAAACGTTTCGAGGTTTACGTGAAATTGCAGTCTTGGGCTTATTCGCCATTGCCTTGTTTTTTTTAATTGCCTTGGTTACTTTCAGTAACGAGGATGCGGGCTGGACACACAGCGGCACGGTACGGACGGTGACTAATGCCTGCGGTGTTTTAGGGGCGTGGATTGCTGATTTTACGCTTAGCTTTTTTGGTTTAATCGCGTATCTGTTTCCGGTTATTCTCTCTTGGCATGGCTATATGTTATATGGTCAGGCAAGACAAAAAAAACAAAAAATGACGATTGCTTTACAGTGGTTAGGCTCTTTAGGAACCATTGTTTCCGGCGCGGCATTATTTTATTTATATGTATTAAGAGTCGGCGTCGAATTGCCGGGTGGCACGGGAGGGATTTTAGGCCAGGAAACAGGTGATTCGGTATTGCATTTATTTGGTAATTCAGGGGCTACCTTATTTTTAATCGTTTTATTATTATCAGGCATTACCCTCGCGACCGAATTGTCATGGGTCACTTTCATTGACCTTATTGGCAAATATACCGTATTTGTTTGTCGTATCGTTTGCCATACGGCCGTCAACTTACGACATGAACCTATGAATAACTCTGCTCAGTCGTTTGATAGCATTATTGACAAGTCCGAGAGTCGAAGAAAGCCGGTTATTAAAGCACCGGTTAATAGTAAAGCGGTAGCCAGTGTCGGAAAAAACAGGGCGTTAGCTGAAAATAATTACCAACCATTGCCCAAGCAACCCTCGCCCAAATATAACGCCGGTGAAGATATATTACCTTCTTTAGACTTATTGGATGAACGGGACACGCGGGTAGTCGGTTATTCGCAAACCGATTTGGAAGACATGTCACGACTGGTAGAAGATATTCTTGCTGATTTTAATGTCGCAGTGGCCGTGGTAGGTTTTCACCCCGGCCCTGTTATTACCCGTTTTGAATTACAGCCGGCCGCCGGAGTAAAAGTCAGTCGTATTAGCAGTTTGTCTAAAGATTTGGCCAGGGCTTTGTCAGTGACTAGTGTACGTATTGTTGAAATTATCCCGGGTAAATCAGTGGTTGGACTTGAAATTCCCAACCGGGAACGGGAAATGGTGACACTGCGCGAATTATTGGCATCATCTGGATTTGAGAAAGCAAAATCCATGCTGACATTGGCCATGGGCAAAGATATTGCCGGTGCGCCTTTAATGGCTGATCTGGGAAAAATGCCTCATGCTTTGGTTGCAGGCACTACCGGCTCAGGAAAATCAGTCGCTATTAACACCATGATCCTCAGCTTGCTTTACAAAGCCACGCCCGATGAAGTGCGAATGATCATGATCGACCCTAAAATGCTGGAACTTTCGGTTTATGAAGGTATACCGCATTTATTGACCCCTGTTGTTACCGATATGAAAGAGGCCAGTAACGCATTGCGCTGGGCAGTTGCTGAAATGGAAAGACGTTATAAATTAATGTCTAAAATGGGGGTCAGAAATTTGGCAGGGTTTAATCATTTAATTGATGAAGCAACGGCAAGAGGCGAATCTATCAGAGACCCCATGTTTCAAATGTTAAACCCGCTGGAAGAGGGCGAATATTATCCCGTTCTAAATAAACTACCCAGCATCGTCATCGTTATCGATGAATTAGCGGACATGATGATGATTGTCGGCAAAAAGGTTGAAGAATTAATTGCCCGCTTGGCTCAAAAAGCCAGAGCCGCCGGTATTCATTTGATTTTGGCAACGCAGCGTCCATCGGTTGATGTTTTAACCGGGCTGATTAAAGCCAACGTACCCACGCGCATATCCTTTCAGGTCTCTTCGCGTATTGATTCGCGTACCATTCTTGATCAAGGTGGCGCTGAAACCTTGCTGGGCAATGGCGACATGCTGTTTTTGCCTTCAGGTACCAGTATTCCTATTCGTGCGCATGGTGCATTTGTTGATGATCATGAAGTACATCGCGTGGTTGAGTTTTTAAAACAAACGGCGCCGCCTGATTATCTGGAAGATATTACCCGCGAATCCACTGATTCTAATGACGGTTACAGCATGAACGGTGACAGTAGCAGTAATTCAGAGACGGACGCTTTATACGATGAAGCCGTAGCGTTTGTTACCGATTCTCGTAAAGCATCAATATCCAGTGTCCAGCGGCGTTTTAAAGTAGGCTACAACCGTGCGGCTACCATGATTGAAGATATGGAAGCGGCCGGTATTGTCAGTGCCGCAGAGTCTAATGGCTCAAGAGTTGTACTTGCACCGCCACCGGTTAAAGATTAATAGCTATACTATAGGCCGGATGGCAGCGTTATTGATTTTTATTGGCTCAATAACGCTTTTTGTAGATTACAATACTTCGGACAGTTTTGATAATGGGTACTTCACGAATAACAAGGTTTGTGGCGGTTTGTGGAGAACTAAATCAAACTCATGCAAAATGCAGAGTCGCATTAAATGTTAACCAATTGAAAATTAACGAGTTACTTATTAGTATAATAAATTGTTTTTTAAAGCTATTCGTCAAATAACATATTATTTCAATAACTTAAAACTGTCCGAAGTATTGAGATTAGGTAACCCGAAAAAATACGGCTCTTGGCTCGCATAATTTCCACGGGCTATCAACTTAAGCCGGGACAGCTTGAATAATCTGCACGCCTGCTTTTTCCCGTCCTAAGTTGGGAGCCTTAAAAATGTAAGCGAGTCATAAGATGAATTGCTATTACCACAACTCCATGAGCCCTCATTCCGGCATGGATTGCCGAAATCCAGTTGCCATGGATGGCAATTACAAAGCATACAATTGATTGATTTGCAGCTTCAGTTTTAATAAATGCAATGTAGATGAGTACATTCTTGTACACTGGATCTCAGCGATCCATGCAGGGATGACGGCTTGAGCGTTTTGAGCCATTTATAAGATTTGTAATTATTTATTATTTACCTACTACGATTCGGTCGCATCCGCTACTTGGGGGAGCGACTAAAAGATTGGGTTGCTCAGTTACTTAAAGCCCTCTCCAGCGGGAGAGGGTTGGGAGAGGGGAAATTAAAGTGGAGAAAATCCTTATTTAACCCCCTCCTCATCCCAACCTTCTCCCGCTGGAGAAGGAGCAAAGTTACTTGTGTCCCCCAAGTAGCGGATGCGACCCTACGATTCATATAGTCACGTAAGTCGGGTTAGCGACAGCGTAACCCGACAAATCGAAGTATCTCCATGAGCCGTCATTCCGGCATGGATTGCCGGAACCCAGTTGTCATGGATGGCAATTACAAAGCATATAATTGATTGATTTACAGCTTCAGCTTTAATAAATACTATGCAATGTAGATGAGTACATCCTTGTACACTGTATCCCGGCAGTCCATGCCGGGATGACGGCTTGAGCTATTTATAAGATTTATAACTATCTGTATTTTTATTATTTACCTACTACGATTCACATAGAGCAAAAAAATAACCCTATAATTATCCGGTTATCTTCATTTATTCAACTTTGGGAAAAAACATGACTGAAAAATATATTTATTCATTTCAAAAAGGCGATGGGAAAAATAAAGTACTGTTGGGCGGTAAAGGTGCCAATCTTTGCGAAATGACCCAGATAGGACTCAACGTACCGCCCGGATTTGTCATTACAACCCAAGCCTGCCTGGATTATCTTGAAAACCAGCAGTTACCCGAAATGTTACTGGACGATGTTAAAGTTCATATTTCCGAGGTCGAAGCGCTTTCAGGCAAACAGTTTGGTGACAGCCACAATCCATTGCTGGTGTCAGTACGCTCAGGTTCCGCTATTTCAATGCCGGGCATGATGGATACCATCCTAAATTTAGGATTAAATACCCAGACCTTAAAGGGTCTGATTGCACAAACGGGTGATCCCCGTTTTGCTTACGATGCTTACCGCCGTTTTATCCAGCTATTCGGCAAGGTTGCCTTGGGTATTGATGATGAAAAATTTGACCTGCATTTTGCCGCAATCAAAAAACAAGCCGGTGTTAAAGCAGATATAGGTCTGGATGCCGAACATTTACGTCAAATCAGTGAACTGTTTTTAAAAGTGGTTCTGGAAGTAACCGGCAAGCCCTTCCCTGAAGATGTTTATGAACAATTAGAATTGTCCATTAAAGCGGTATTCAATTCCTGGACAGGAAAACGCGCAGTCGATTACCGGCGCGAATTTCATATCACCCCCAAAATGGCGAACGGAACTGCGGTCAATGTGGTTGCCATGGTGTTTGGCAATATGGGCAACGATTGTGCAACCGGTGTCGGCTTTACCCGCAATCCAGGTACCGGTGCTAATGAAATGTATGGCGAATATCTGGTTAATGCACAAGGCGAAGATGTGGTTGCCGGTATTCGCACGCCCAAACCGGTACATGAACTGGCACATGAAATGCCCGATCTTTATCGGCAACTAGTTGAGTTACGCAATAAACTCGAAACCCATTACCAAGAAGTTCAAGATTACGAATACACCATTCAAGGCGGTATATTGTACTGCCTGCAAACCCGTAACGGCAAAATGAACGCCACGGCGATGGTGCGCACTTCGGTGGAAATGGTAGCCGAAGACCTGATTAGCAAGGAACAGGCTTTATTACGCATCAACCCGGAATTACTTGAACAGTTATTACATCCACAACTTGACCCTGAAAATAAAGCGCAACCTGTAGCTCAAGGCTTACCTGCTTCGCCGGGTGCCGCTTTCGGTAAATGTGTATTTGATGCCGATACCGCTGAATTAATGGGCCGTGCCGGAGAGCTGGTTATTTTACTGCGGGAAGAAACCAAACCTGAAGATATCCATGGTTTTTTTGCAGCCCAAGGCATTTTGACCAGTCGCGGCGGAAAAACCTCACATGCTGCCGTGGTTGCCCGAGGCATGGGTAAAGCCTGTATTGCCGGTGCTGAAGACATAAAAATAGATGTGCGTACCCGCCAAGCTATTATTGGCGACTTGCATATTCGCGAAGGCGATATCATCACCATCGATGGCAGCACCGGCCTTATTTATCTAGGTAAAATTGCAACCATTGAACCCTCCTTTTCGGAAGAATTAAAAACCTTATTGTCTTGGGCCGATCACGTTGCAGAATTGGAAGTCCATGCCAATGTTGATACACCGGAACGCGCACGCATGGCGGTCAGTTATGGCGCAACCGGCATTGGTCTATGCCGTACCGAACGCATGTTTAATGCCTCAGATCGTCTGCCTTTAGTGATTGATATGATCCTGGCGAACAGCAAAGAAGCCAGACAAGAAGCGCTCGAAAAATTATTTCCCATTCAGCGTGATGACTTTAAACAAATCTTTGAAGCCATGTCCCCTTATCCGGTAACGGTACGCTTGCTGGATCCACCCATGCATGAATTCTTGCCCAGTGAGCATCAACTGGAAGATGAAATCAAAGCATTAAATCTCTATAAAGTGATGATTCAGGGTCAGCAGGTCGCTCTGGATACGTTAGGTGCGCAAATATCTTTGCCGACACCGTTTAATCAATTAAACGAGGAACACATCAATAAAGCGATTGCCAAAAAGGAATTGATGCTGAAAAAAGTTAAAGAATTGTACGAAGTTAATCCCATGCTGGGTCATCGGGGCGTGCGTCTTGGCATGTCATATCCGGAAATTTACCAGATGCAGGTTCGCTCAATTCTTGAGGCTGCGGCAATCTGTACCCAACAGGGAACGCCCATTTTGCCTGAAATCATGGTGCCCCAAGTGATAACGGTTCAGGAATTAATTAAGGTAAAAGTCTACGTTGACCAAATTCAACAAGAAGTCGAAAGTCAGTACGGCATTACCCTTAAATTTAAATTCGGAACCATGGTAGAAACCGTCAGAGCCTGCACCCGCGCAGGAGAATTGGCAAAAGTAGCCGAGTTTTTCTCGTTCGGAACCAATGACTTAACTCAGGCCACCTTCTCATTTTCACGCGAAGATGCAGAAAACAAATTTTTACCGCTTTACAATGAAATTGGCTTACTTGAAGACAATCCGTTTGAAGTCCTTGATGCCAAAGGTGTCGGTCAGTTAATGAAAATGACCGCTGATTCCGGCCGCAAAACCCGCCCGGATATCAGCATAGGCATTTGTGGTGAACAAGGCGGACATCCGCAATCGATACGCTTTTGTCACCATATCAAACTGAATTATGTTTCCTGTTCGGCACCACGCATACCCATCGCCAGACTGGCGGCAGCCCATGCGAAATTGCTGGAGGATGATTACAGGATTGGTTAATCCGCACTTGTGGCGCAATACGCTTTCGCTTATTGCGCCCTACACGTAAAAACACACAATATCTGTGAATTATTTTACCCATGCTAATGAATCGCGTGTATGAACCAACTAACGATCAACTTGTTTATCATTATTGCTCAGCGGAAACG
>CAIQND010000054.1 GCA_903873045.1 uncultured Methylococcaceae bacterium
CTCCCAACACTCTCCCGCTGGAGAGGACTTTAAGTAACTGAGCAACCCAATCTTTTAGTCGCTCCCCGGCTACCCACGTAAGGCGGGACAGTTTAAAGTTAAGCCTTGCGGCTTGTCCCTGCTTACGTGGATGGCCTTTTATGTAACGATATCAGTGTCTTGTAGGGGTAATCCCTTACGGTTACCCTGCTAACATCGTGGCATTAAAGGGCAGGCGTAAAGCCTGCCCCTACAAAAAATGTCCCGGCTAAAGTGGGTAGCCCGCTCCCCCAAGTAGCGGATGCGCCCCTTAGCCTTTAACTTTAACCTTAACCTTAATCACAACTCTTTTCGCCCTTTAAACGCATGTGACAGTGTACCGCTATCAATAAACTCAAGCTCCCCCCCCATCGGTACACCGTGGGCTATTCTGCTGGCTTTTACCTGATGTTTTTTGGCTATCTCGCCAATAAAATAAGCGGTTGCTTCGCCTTCTACTGTTGAATTGGTAGCCAAAATAAGCTCTTTAATCATACCCGTTGCCAACCGATTTTCCAGTAAATCCAGGCCAAGTTCATCTGGACCTATGCCATCCAAAGGCGATAAACGCCCATGTAACACAAAATAACGTCCTTTGAACAGGGTTGCCTGATCAATAATCCAGACATCGGCGGGGCTTTCAACGATGCAAATGAGGGAGTCGTCTCTTGAATTGTCAGCACAATTTTCACAAAGCACAAGCTCGGTCAGTGTTCGGCACTGCTGGCAATGACCCATAGTAGCAATGGCATGCAATAGCGTTTCGGCCAGTATTTTTGCGCCATTGCGATCGCGTTGAAGCAAATAAAACGCCATGCGTTGCGCCGATTTAGGACCAACGCCTGGCAAGCAGCATAAGTTTTGTATTAACTGCCCTAACAAGCCTTTTTTTTGCATCTTAAAAAGGCAGCTTAAATCCGGGAGGCAAAGGAATTCCGGCTGTGATGTCTGACATTTTTTCTTTTTTCATTTTGCCGACTTTATTAACGGCATCATTAATAGCCGCAGCCACCAAGTCTTCCAGCATATCTTTATCATCGCCCAGTAGCGAATCATCAATCGTTACTTTTCTGGCCTCGCGTTTGCCAGTCATTACGATAGTCACCAAACCGCCACCTGATTCACCCAATACTTGCATCAGAGACAGCTCTTCCTGGGCTTTTTTCAGGTCTTCCTGCATTTTTTGGGCTTGCTGCATAATATTGCCTAATGCATTTTTCATTTTACTTCCTCTCTAGGGTTATAAGGGCTCTATGGTGCCGGGTAAAACCCGCGCATCAAAATGGTCTTTTAAAGCCTGAATGTTAGGGTCTGAATTAATGGCATCAACAGAAGCTTGTTGCTTATCTTCGCGTTCTTTGGTCAATTGAACGGCTGGCGTATCAATAGTGGTTTTTTTAGCTTTAACAACCAAATTAACCGGTGTCCCGCGATAAGCTTGCAAGGCTTTTTGTAACTTTTCTTGGGTTCCTGATCCGCTGATATAGCCTGGATCTACAATTAAATTACAAACTGTATCATCAATACTTTCCAGTACACAATTATTAGCAAACTCGCGGGTCATGCCATTCAGCTTCATGGCGACAATCATTGACAACCAATCACTCTCCCCTGCAACAGCAAGCGGAGCTTCCTTGTGAGGCGCTGTCTCCACAACAGATAAAACTGTTTTTATGAGCGACTTAGACCTTGCTTGCTGAATATTAACGGCTTTAACGGGGCTTTGTTCCAAGGTTACCGGCTTAAATGTCAGCATACGCAACATGACCATTTCAAAGCCGCTACGTGGATCGGGCGCTAAACTAAGGTCTCGTTGACCCACCAGACCAATCTGATAAAAAAGCTGCACATCTTCCGGACTCAGTTGGGATGCCAAAGCCGCAATCATGTCAGTATCAAAATCATGATCAACTGCCGTAGGTATTTGTTGAATCAAGGCGACACGATGCAGGATTTGTAACATCTGCTGTAATACATCGCTAAAGTCAGGGCTTAAATTGGCAATATCATTGATTTTATCTAAAATGGCCGC
>CAIQND010000055.1 GCA_903873045.1 uncultured Methylococcaceae bacterium
GTTTAAAGGCAAAGCCAGTCGCTTGAAAATCTGAGTGAATCGCGGGGAAGGTAATAATTTTAAGAAACTGACATCAACACAGAATCAAACAATGGGAATTTACTTAAAATAAGTATAAATAAAGAGTATTGCGCCTGTGAGCATAAGTAAACGTAAGGGACGCCATACCCAGAATCGGGTATAGCATTCATTGCAGCGGTGAGCTTTCCTGAGCAGCTTATTAAACAAACTATCTTTTGATTGTTTTGAAGTTTTTGATAGTCTCGTATCCCAATTTCTACATCGAGGACATGCCGGCGCGGCAAAAGGAAAATTAGGCATAGTTATCTCTTCTTGTCTTGATAAGCGTTATGTATAACGCTTAATTATTTACTTGTTGTCATTAAAATTTCGGATTTTATTTTTACTTCATATTAAGTACGGGCGGCAAACGTACAGCAATTCTCATTATGACAATACCAATAAAATCAAACAGATAAATTTAATATTTTTGAGGCTTGGTCTTTTTTTCCGCAGACATCGCTGATGAGTATGGAAAAAGAAAATTTAGAGCAGGTTTATGACCGAATTATAGCTTTCATAAAATATAAAATCTTGATCACAAGCCAATCTCATCAACGTTAGAGGCTTGTTATTGTTATAACTATTTTATTTACCGTATTTTCCCATAATTAGAATTGCTGGCAAACGTAGGCTTACAAGGCTTAAAACTGAATTATCTTGATATGCCTACTTTTGATTTTTTAGTAAATCAATCACCGTTTTTAGGTATAAGCAGGATTAAAATTTAGCTTTTTATTTGGCTTAATTTTAGTAGAGTTTATGCACAATAAGCGCGGAGTGTGGTTTTTCGCAGAAAGTAGCCATATACAAGCTCATGAAATACGTGGGCTGCGTAAAATACACTAAATATTGTAAAAAATCTTACTAATTTCATATCTTGATATTAATAAAAATAACTTAATTCAATTGGTTAAGATCAATGTCTAATTATGCATAAACTCTATAGTATCTGTATAAGATTACAGTAACGTGAATTGGAAATTAAATTTCTGAAAGACTATAAGCTAAAAACCAACTAATTACATCTATTGAATTGTATCCAAATGTAACAAATCTAAAAATGTATCCAAAATAAAAAAATTACCCTAGAATAAAGCCCTTGGTTTTATATGTGCCGTTGAGTGATTGAGAGGGCTAATGCAGCAGCAAAAAAAAATTTTGATTGTAGATGATGACAAGCGCATACAATTGCTATTAAAACGCTATCTTTGCGAGCAAGGATTTGCGGTAGAAACGGTAGGCGATGGTGAGCAGATGAACCAAAAACTGGCGCTCAGTCATTTTGATTTGATCGTGCTGGACTGGATGATGCCGGGTGAAGACGGTCTGTCGATTTGTAGGCGCTTAAGCAATGATGATAACAGCCCACCCATTATCATGCTGACAGCTAATGGCAGTGGAGACGCACGTACTTCCTGTTTGGAAGTGGGTGCAGACGATTTTATAGCCAAGCCGTTTAATCCTCGTGAATTGGTTGACCGCATCCATGCCGTATTGCGCCGCTGTCAGGAAGTGTTGCCCATCGCCGCTCCAGAAATCAACCGGCGATCGATAGAATTTTGCCCTTATCAGATTAATTTTTTGGAACGCTGTTTATACAAGGATAATTGCAAAATAAACCTGACCGATAGTGAATTTGCCCTGCTAAAAGTGTTGGCAGATTATGCGGGCACACCCTTGTCTCGCGAACGCTTGGCCTATCTTATTGACGGTTGTACGAACGACCCGCTCAATCGATCCATTGATTCTCAAGTCTCTCGATTACGCCGCCTACTTCAAAGTGATCCAATGCAACCGTGCTATCTGCAAACGATTCGCGGGCATGGCTATATACTGGCATTTAACGGTAATTGTGAATGAAATTGCTTCCAGGATTGCTACTGGGACGCATGTTTCTGCTAATTTTTCTGGTTACCTTAATTAATACGGCAATCATACGGCTACTTTTTCTATTTTTTTAGCGAATCCGGCAGGACAGCAGTTCAGTTATGTTAGTGAATCGCTTGCAGTTTTGGCTGAAGAAATCCTGACGCAGGGTAACAGCGAAACTCATCGCCGACCATACACTAACCCGCGACTAGAGTAAAACAGCTTTAGCTGTTTTTACAGGCAATAGCTAAAGCGATTGCACTCCAGTTTTAGCCCTTATTTGTTTAAACGCGATCCAAATAAGCTGGCATGCTCAAGATGATTTCAGCACCGCCTTGGGCGTTGTTGCCGAAGGTTAATTCAGCTTTGTGCAATTGCGCAATGCGTTGCACAATAACCAATCCCAAGCCGTTGCCATGTAATGGTTGCCCGGTAAGGTCAGAAAATGACTGTCGTTTATGCATTTCTATTGGCAGACCGGGCCCATGATCAGAGACGCATAAATCAATTTTATTATTATAACTTCGGGTGCTAAGGGTAATCGCACCGCCACCATACTTGATGCTATTATCAATCAGGTTATACAAAAGCCGCTGCAAGGCCATAGGTTTATAGCGCACTTGCCGCAAATTGTTATCCCCCAGTAAAGTCAGTTCAACATGGGCGCGTTGATATTTTTCTTGGGTATTCAATAAAATCGATTTGATGCTGCCAATTTCCCAAGGTTCGGATGCTTCGATAGTTAATCTCCCTAACTCAATAATGCCATTCAAGATGATGTCTATTTCCTGGATATCTTCCTTCATACCCTCGCTTAGCTCGCCACTTTCATCCGTTATCATTTCGGTTGCCAGACGAATGCGTGTTAATGGTGTACGCAAGTCATGTGAAATACCTGCCAACAAAAACTCCTGCGTCTTAATCATTTGATCAAGATTGGCTTTCATCTCGTTTAAAGCCTGCCCCACGGCACGGACTTCTTCAGGTCCTCGCGGATTAATATCCACAACATTTATATTTTTGCCTATAGATTTAGCGGCCTCAGCCAGTTCTTGTAAGGGGCGATTGAGGTGACGCACAGCAAAATATGTGATGAGCATTAACCCACCGAAGCTTAAGATAATAATTGCTCCTGTCGTTCTGGTGAAAATACCGATAAGGTTAAACGGAATGCTTAATGAAAATAGGGGGGGCTTCGTATGCACCAACCATAACGTGCGTTTCGGCTGTTCCTGATAGCGAAGTAGCAGATTATTATTATTCTTGCTCAGGGAATCATTCCATTTATTTATAAAAGCTATGTAAGAAGGCGTATTCTCCAGACTTTTGTCAAGGCTGTCTTTGATTATCATACCTGTGCGTTGGTGCAGTTGTTCGGTTATCTGCTGTTTAAACTCGTCATTGTCTTGCGCCATAATATTTTCGGCAAAGACGGCTATTGATTCACTTAAATAGGCGAATCTGTCGGCTGCAGGCAATGCTACAAAAAATATAAATATTGTGCGGATGATAACGGTATTTAACACCATAAACAGAAAAATTAGCAGGAGCGTGCGTCCCAGCAGTGTTTTCGGAAAAAACTTCATTCAGAATCCGCGTTAAAGACCAGCATATAACCCAAACCCCGAACCGTTTGCAGATAGGAGGGTTTTGTTGGATCACTTTCAAGCAAGCGGCGTAATCGAGAGATTTGAAGATCAATGGATCGATTGAGAGGGTCAAGCACACGACCGTCAATAAGATAGCCCAAGCGTTCGCGAGACAAGGGTGTGCCCGCATAATCTGCCAGCACTTTTAGCAGGGCAAATTCACTATCGGTCAGGTTTATTTTGCAATTATCCTTGTATAAACAGCGTTCCAAAAAATTAATTTGATAGGGGCCAAATTTCATCGGTGGTTTATTATTTACTGGAATGGCGGCGGGCAACAGCTGCGGGCGGCGGCGCAATACGGCATGGATGCGGGCAACCAATTCACGAGGATTAAACGGCTTGGCCATATAATCGTCTGCCCCCACTTCCAAACCGGAAATACGTGAGTCTTCGGTGCCATTAGCGGTCAGCATGATAATGGGTGGACTGTTATCATCATTGCTTAAGCGCATACAAATCGACAGACCGTCTTCACCCGGCAGCATCCAATCCAGTACAATCAAATCGAAATGACTCATGGCCAGTTTTTTTGTCATCTGCTCACCATCACCCACAGTCTCTACCACAAATCCTTGGTCACAAAGGTAGCGTTTTAACAGCGATTGTATACGTAAATCATCATCTACAATGAGTATTTTGGGTGTCAGCATCAATAAATCTACAGCGGTATTACTAAAGCTACAAGTATACTGCATGTTTCTTAAGGAAAAATTAATTGTATTTTTGATGATGTACCCTGCTCAATATAAGTATTTATTGCAACTTTATTATATTTAAGTCGCTAAATTGAGAATGCTTTAACAAGCATCATGGCCAAGCCTTTAAATATAATAATATTGTTCTGCATGCCTTACTCCATTTTATTATTTGGATTTTGTACGACTAATAAATGGCAGTTTTGTTACATTTGGATACAATTTAGTCAGTGGTTTTAGGCGCATTTTAGGTTATAATCAAGTCTTTATACAAAGAAACAGACCAAAAGAATAAAATCATTCAACGAGTTAATTACTCTGGTTTGTTTGCAACCCTATTCGTTTATTCTTATAGAAACATAACCAACATGAAAACTACATCAATTAAAGGTAGCACATTAATTCTGGCTGTGACTTCAGTACTGGTAACAGGGGGAATGTGTGTTGATAGTTACGCTGGCTCTACCTCAGCTAACCTGTCTGTCTCTGCCACGGTTGTCGCAAACATCACGGTTGTTTCCGAACCCGCCGTTTTTAATACGGTTGACGTAACAAAAAACGAGGCGACTGCGAAGTCCGCGTTAAATATACATTTATCACATGGAGTAGCTGCCAGTATATCCTTAAGCCAAGGTCAACACCCTCACGCATCATCTTCAGATGCTGTTCCGCAGCGACAGATGACAAGTCCCAATGGAGATAAACTTGCCTATATCATTTTACAAAATGACGGCAGCACAGTATGGGGAAATACTAACAATACCAGTGAGGCTTATGCCGGCACTGGACTCAACGAAGCCTTGATGATCAACTTCAAAATCACTAGCGGTCAAAATGCCCCTGCAGGCACTTACACCGACACCGTTATTGCCACTATAAAATTCTAATATCCATTTTAATGTTTTTAAACTAGCGCTTAGTCACCCTACGATTAGATATTTCGTTTAGTAGAATGTAAAGCTGCGCCTCATACACGGCTACCAACTAAGACGGGACAGTTTGAGGTTAAGCCGTTCGTGGTGAGCCCTTCGTCTGGCGCTCAGGAGAGCCTTGTCGAACCATGAACGACTTAAGTTGATAGCCAAATCTTCTACTCTGATAACATGCCGCATACAAAGGGTAGATAATTTCTACCCTGATAATACGCAGCATACAAAGGTCAGAAACAATCTGCCCCTACGGTACGGTATTTGGAAACCCTGCAAATACCGAATGGTGTATTCTGATGGCAATAAAATCCGTAGGGGCAGAAAATCTTCTACCCTGATAATATCCAGCATACAAAGGGCAGAAACAATCTACCCCTACGGTATGGTATTTGGAAACCCTGCAAATACCGAATGGTGTAATTCTGATGGCAATAAAATCCGTAGGGGTAGAAAATCTTCTACCCTGATAATACGTAGCATACAAAGGGCAGAAACAATCTGCCCCTACGATATGATATCGGTACGGTATTTGGAAACCCTGTAAATACCGAATGGTGTATTCTGATGGCAATAAAATCCGTAGGGGTAGAAAATCTTCTACCCTGATAATATCCAGCATACAAAGGGCAGAAACAATCTGCCCCTACGATATGATACGGTACGGTATTTGGAAACCCTGCAAATACCGAATGGTGTAATTCTGATGGCAATAAAATCCGTAGGGGTAGAAAATCTTCTACCCTGATAATATCCAGCATACAAAGGGCAGAAACAATCTACCCCTACGGTACGGTATTTGGAAACCCTGCAAATACCGAATGGTGTA
>CAIQND010000056.1 GCA_903873045.1 uncultured Methylococcaceae bacterium
GCTTGAATGATATCGATGGCTCTCCAACTTAAATCGGTGGCGACTAAAAAGCGATACTCGGTCTCTCCTTCATATTTTAATGCAATCACAAAACGTTTTTTTCGGCTATGAGCACACACGGCCAAACGAGCCGCACCAAATTTGACTTGTTGTTCTTTTCCTCCACGGACAACAATTGTCTGATCGATGCCTGGATAGACTTTAAAGAAATCTTCAAGCTTCCACTCTTTGCCACGAAACCAAACCTTTTGATTGGCGTGTAGTTGGCTTACCGTTTGCGCACCGCCACAGATTGAAGAGGCTTTGTCCATAAACGCTTGAGTGCCAAATAAAGCATCGGCATGGATAGACTTGACCGTAAATTCAGGGAAAAACTGCCGAAATTCTGTAAGCAGCGCCAATGCCAATTCTGTTTTATCCGGATAATTCGGATCACGCGCGGGTGGCTTAGGCCGCTTTGCTTTTTTGACGCCTTGCTTTTTTAATCGGTCATCTTCTTTTTTCCACGCCTGATAGTTAGGATCGGGGCGATAAAACCGAAAACCCACAGGTATCGTACTAAACGCGTTACCAATAATAAAAAAACAATTGATTGACCGTTAAAATAGCCACTTGTTTTCTTATCGTACTCCTTATGTGCGCCATAAATCGTCTTCGTCTGCTTCGCACGGCGATGGTCGGTGTCATCAAGGTCTAATGAGCCACTTTTTAATCCCAGTCGATCAAGCACCAAGGATACGCTACTCGCTAACAGTAGATGCCACGGCAGTCCGGAATGTCTAAACATCCATGATAATGCGCTGGGACGATAGCTACCGCCCAGCCCTACTCGTTCAAAAGCCGCCCAGCACACCGTATTGGTCAACATAATACCCATCAAACAATACTTAAGCCATGTCTTCTGGCTATCACTTAAATCACGGTGCGGCCTATAATGTTTCATTGCCTTGGCTAACTCTTCAATATAGGCGACTATAAAAGGCAATGGAACTATGAACACAAAGCAACCCTCAAGAAAACATCAAAAGCGTATTTTAATATATTGTCAAGCCCTATTGAATAATAAAAAACTTGATGATCAAGTTACATGAAGTTTTGTGGCTACACGGATAGCATCCCTTAAAGGGAGGGTATCCAATGTCGTTAAGTTAAGCGCAAGTTGTTTAAAAAACTGGAGTGCAATCGCTTCAGCTATTGCCTGTAAAAACAGCTAAAGCGGTTTTACTCCCGTTGACTGCTTAACTTAATGGCATTGGGATGGTATCCGTTAGCATCGAAATTATTTATCTGAAAATCTATATATTCAAATTGCAAATGTAATACATATCATCAAGCTGTAACATACAGAAACAGCCGATCATGTTAATTTAGCCCGTGCAAAGAATTAAACTTTTTCACATTCGTGTCAAACTTATCCAAGTATGCATGATTCTCGGAAAGATGAAGCCAAACTTATTGTGAGATAAGGACGAAAAATCACGGGGCTTTTAAAAAAGCTAGCCGGATTGCAAATCATCTTAATTTTACTAATTGGTAGAGGAAATATTATGAACATGAAATTAGTTATTGCTATTTGCGGCTTGTTAACGGCAGGTATTGCCAATGCTGATCCAGTTAATCTTGATTTTCAGGATGGTGCCAGCATTGATTATGCCGGACTCAACGGCTGGAATACTAACGGCGGTACTGGCCCCTCTGTTGCCGGTTTAGATCTGTTTGCTGGATGTGGCGCAGAGACTCCATGTACTGTTGACCAACAGTTTACAGCGGCGGCCGGGGACGTGCTTTCAGGCTATGCACAGTTTATTGCCCATGATAGCTTGCCAAATAACGACTGGTCATTCGTGACTATAGAGAATATGGCTACACTGATTACTACCACTTTGTTTTCCAGCGATGTCCAAACGGTAGGTGATAACGGCAGTTCAGCGCTAACGCCTTGGAGCACCACAATAGCTACGGTCGGTAATTACAGCATACAATTTGGCGTTGCAAATAATGGCGACAACTATATGAATTCGGAGTTACAAGTTTCCGGTTTATCTTATACACCAGCCGTCACCGCCGTGCCCGTCCCGGCTGCCGTCTGGTTGTTCGCATCGGGCCTGATTGGCTTGGGCGCAACCCTGCGCAAAAAAGCATAAGCTTAAAATTTATCAATATAAAGAGATTTAATCATGAAATTCAAACAAACTTTACTGTCATTGGCTGTCGGTCTGGCCTTAAGCTCCACTGTAGTTAACGCAGCTGCACCAGCCGAGCATGTACTGCTGATTTCTGTTGATGGTCTACACCAAAACGATCTTGATTGGTATGTAAGAGCTAACCCTAACTCTACCTTGGCGAAAATGGTTCAAAACGGCACCAGTTATAACAACGCCCGTACACCATTCCCTTCGGATTCGTTCCCTGGCATGGTGGGTCAAACTACCGGTGGCAATCCAAAAACGACTGGTGTTTATTATGATGACGCTTATAACCGTGGCTTGTTACCCATGGGTACCTCAACAGCCGATTGCGTAGCAAAAGCGGTAGCGCCGGGTGCAGAAGTTTTTTATGCCGAAGTTATTGAGCCACAAACCAGTGCCGGTAATTTTATGCTGGATGCAGGTCAAGGCATTGCCGGTTTATATCCAATTGCTCCCGCTTTGGATTTAACCTCTGTTCTTGTCCCGGGCGATATTACATCAGTACCTGCCAACATTCTGACGCTGGTAAGCAGTCCTGACGCGGTAAGAAGCACCCTGATTGACCCGGCTACTCTGCCTGTTGATCCAAACACATGTACCCCTGTGTATCCGCATCAATATCTTCAAGTCAATACTATCTTCGAAGTAGCTCGTGCCAGTGGCCTGCGCACCGCTTGGACTGACAAACATCCTGCTTACGAAATACTGAATGGCCCTTCCGGTTATGGTATTGATGATTTTTTTGCGCCAGAAATTAATAGCGTAATGACAAATAGTGACCTAACTATTTCAGGCGCTAACGACTGGACCAAAGATAACACCAATACTCAGCAATACGACACGATTAAAGTACGGTCAGTTATTAATGAAATCAAAGGCTACGACCATGCAGGCGTAACTAAAACCGGCACACCTGCCATTTTCGGTATGAACTTCCAAGCCGTTTCTGTCGCACAAAAACTGACCAAATCATCTACGCCTGAGTCAGTGACTACACAACTGGGTGGCTATCTCCAAAACGGCACTCCGGGACCTGTGCTAGTCAGTGCGCTTAATTTTATCAATAACAGCCTGGGACAAATGCAAACGGCTATCAACGCAAATGCAGCTACCCAGTCAAATACTGTAGTCATTTTATCTGCCAAGCATGGACAATCTTCACAAGATAAAAGCAAGTTGATCGTCATTAACGATGGAACCATGATAGATGCGTTAAATGCCGCATGGAGAGCAGCGACTCCAAGCGATACCCTGGATTTGGTCGCTCATGCCATGGATGACGATACGGTGTTGTTGTGGTTGAACAATAGATCAGCAGCAGCGACTGCTTTTGCAAAGGATTTCCTGTCTAACTATACCACTGGTAACGTAGATCATGGATTTACTGTTCCTGCCGGCATCGGTTCAGACTTTGCCGGAAACAAAGTATCTAATAAAGCTTTCAAGAGCGCAGGTTTAAGCTCTATTTATGCGGGTAGTGCAGCTGCAAGTCTAATGGGTGTAAATTACTCAACAGATCAACGCGTACCCGATGTGATTGGTTTTGCCACAGAAGGTTCGGTCTACGGTGGCGGCAAGTTGTCTAAACTTGCTGAACATGGCGGAAATTCAGTAGCGGATCGTTCTGTTCCAATTGTAGTATCCGGTGCCAACATAGGCCATGGTACTGTTGCTACACACGTAGACACGATTCAAATTGCACCTACTATTCTTGCTTTATTGGGCTTAAACCCGCAAGACCTGCAAGCAGTTAAAATCGAAGGAACCAAAATACTGCCTGGCTTACCTAAGTAAGTATTCACCTCCACCTTTGGAAAAGGGGGACTAAGGGGGATTTATTTAAAAAATCTCCCCTAACCCCTCTTTTTCAAAGAGGAGGAATTAATAATTACGGCTTGAACTATACATTTTCAGCTAAATAATTTCTCTGTCGACAGATACCATCCTTTCAAGGGATGGTATCTGTTATGGAGCATACAGCGACGTAAGCTGGAAATTTAATTTCTGAAAGTCTATAGGCACGGATAAGAGAATATTTTTACCTTTCCAAGTATAAAAACGATTGAAACAATAGTTACAAAGACTCGATAATTTCCAAACCACCCATATAAGGCAGTAAGGCGTCAGGAATACGAATATGGCCCTCAGCATCCTGATAATTTTCCATCACTGCGATCAGGGTTCTACCCGCCGCCAGACCGGAACCGTTTAAAGTATGCACTAATTCAGGTTTTCCGGTTTCAGGGTTACGCCAACGTGCTTGTAAACGTCGTGCCTGAAAATCCTTGAAATTACTGCAAGACGATATTTCCCGATAAGTTGCCTGCCCCGGCAACCACACCTCAAGGTCGTAGGTTTTTGATGAGGAAAAACCCGTATCCCCGGCACATAACAACATCTTGCGGTAAGGCAGCTTTAATTTTTTTAATATATTTTCGGCATGAGCCGTCAGTTCTTCATGCGCTTTAGCGGAATCTTCCGGCCTTACAATTTGCACCAACTCCACTTTCTCAAATTGATGTTGACGAATCATACCGCGAACATCACGTCCATAGGCACCCGCCTCACTACGGAAACACGGGCTATGACAGACAAATTTTAACGGCAACTCCTTGGCCTCAACAATCACATCTCTAACCCGGTTGGTAACCGGAACTTCCGCTGTCGGAATCAAATACAAAAGAGGGTCATCACTGGCTTTAAATAGATCAGCCTCAAATTTTGGCAATTGCCCGGTGCCTCGCAAACTCTCGGCATTGGCCAAAAAAGGCACATAAGTTTCAGTATAACCATGTTCGGCAGTATGCATATCCAGCATTAACTGAATAATGGCGCGTTGTAACCGTGCCAACGGGCCAGTTAACACGACAAATCGGCTACTCGCTATTTTTACACCTAACTCAAAATCAATGCCTTTCAGTTTTGTGCCCAAATCAACGTGATCTTTAGGCTCAAAATCAAATTTAGGCACATCGCCCCAGCGGCAAAGTTCTAGATTAAACTCTTCAGATTTACCCTCAGGTACGACTTCGTCAAGAATATTGGGAATACCCTCCATCAGCGTTTCCATTTCAAGCTGAATGTCAGTCAATACCGTTTCCGCTGCTTTGAGCTCATCACCCAAATGCTGAACTTGATTCAACAACTGTTGTACATCTTCGCCTTTGGCTTTTGCGTTGCCTATCGCTTTTGAACGACTATTGCGCTCATTTTGTAATTCCTGAGTTTTAATCTGCACGTCTTTGCGTCTTGCTTCCAGCTCAACATAAGACTCGGGATTAAAAATAAATGAACGTCTGTTTAATTGTTGTTTAACAAAATCAAGGTCAGTTCTAAATAAACGGGGGTCTAGCATGACGGCATTTTACCTTTTATAAATAATACATCCCAAACGGGAACATTGAATGATCGCTATAGCGATTGTTTTTATACTCAGCAAAACATCGCCCATTAGCAATCGTCTTGGCTGAACATTTATTGTTTCTTACATGATACACGATGGGCTTGCTTGAGAAAACAGCACAGACAAAAAGCGGTAGGGATTACAGTACGATTAGACGCTTTAC
>CAIQND010000057.1 GCA_903873045.1 uncultured Methylococcaceae bacterium
TATACAGGTCGTCACCGTAGAGACGCGATTTATCGCGTCTCTATTTATCGTGTCCATACCGAAAATCCACGGGTTATCCATTTAGACGCGATAAATCGCGTCTCTACGGAGATTAATTTATGGTTGATAGGTATAAGGTGATTTCTGCGAAAGAACTTACCCATTAGACGAGTCCAATCGCTTGCTTGATTGGGAAAATCCTACTTTTAATGGGTAAAATATTCTCCGGAAATCACCTTAGTGGAATGCAGTATACAATGGGAGTGGCTTTAGCCACGATAATCGTGGCTAAAGCCACTCCCACAATTCTACAAAAAAACACGCTTTAAAAAACGTAGCGTCATTTAGGACTTACTGTTTGTGGCGTTAGCTTCCAGATTTCACGATTATATTCCCCAATTGTTCTATCGGTAGAGAATTTACCACTGTTGGCACAATTTAAAATACTCATTTTAGTCCATTGGTCTTTATCCCGATAGGCATCTTCAACACGCTTTTGGGCATCTGCAAAACTCCGAAAATCCGCAATCGTCATCCAGGGATCATTCGGGTTTTTTATGGAATTGATCAGATCATCAAAAATACCCGACTCAAATTGATTAAAACAACCGGATTCCAAAAGATGCATAACCTGCCGCAGGTCTTCATCCTGATCAATCATGGCAACAGGATCATAGAGACCTCGCCTGGCTCCAATTTGTTCTTCGGTTAAGCCGAACAGAAAAAAGTTTTCATCCCCCACTTCTTCACGAATTTCAATATTGGCACCGTCCAGTGTGCCGATAGTAATGGCTCCGTTCATCATTAGTTTCATATTACCGGTACCCGAGGCTTCTTTGCCGGCGGTAGATATTTGCTCGGATAAATCAACGCCCGGACAGAGCCTTTCCATGGCTGAAACCCGATAATCCTTCAAAAACAGCATCGCTAATTTCTTATCTGTATCAGGGTCTGAATTAATGACTTGGGCAACGTTATTGATTAATTTGATGATTTTCTTAGCCATGCGATAACCGGGAGCCGCTTTGCCGCCAATTAATACAAATCGTGGCACCCGGCTATCAATGTCACCTTTTTTAATGCCGTTATAAAGATGAATCACATGCAATACATTAAGCAGTTGACGCTTGTACTCATGAATACGCTTAACCTGTACATCTAATATGGCATCCACATTAAAATTTATATCAGTGTCGTTTTTACGTTGTTTATAATCAATCAAACGCTGTTTTGCTGCCTGTTTAATGCCATGCCAGCGCTGCCGAAATTGCGTATCCTCGGCATAAGGTTCCAACTTTTTTAGCTGCGACAAATCCGTAACCCAGCCATCGCCTATCGCCTCTGTTATCAGGCTTGCCAACTCCGGATTACAGGCGGCTAACCAGCGCCGTGGCGTTACCCCATTGGTTTTATTATTAAACTTATGGGGCCACAACGCATAAAAATCACTGAATAAGCCTTGCTGTAATAACTGCGAATGCAACTGGGCAACTCCGTTCACAGAAAAACTACCCACGATGGCAAGATGTGCCATTCTTACCTGTTGCTCATCCCCTTCTTTTATAATGGACATTCTGCGTAAACGCTCATTGTCACCAGGCCAGTGCATAGACACTTCAGCGATAAAATGGGCATTAATTTCCAAGATAATCTCCATCAATCGGGGCAATAACCGCTGCATCAATACCACAGGCCATTTTTCCAGCGCTTCCGGCAACAAGGTATGGTTAGTATAAGCCATGGTAGTTTTTGTAAGCGCCCATGCTTTATCCCAGGTCAAGCCGTGAATATCCATCAGTAAACGCATCAGTTCGGCAATGGCAATGCTCGGATGCGTGTCATTTAACTGAAAACAACTTTTTTCAGCAAAATGATTAAAATCATTGCCATGCCTGCTTGTCCAGTGGGCCAGGACATCTTGTAAACTGGCGGAAGCCAGAAAATATTGCTGCTGTAACCTTAGCGCCTTACCATTTTCATTGGCATCATTGGGATACAGCACCATAGTGATATTTTCAGCTGAAATTTTTGCTTCAACCGCTTCTGCATAATCACCCGCATTAAACTCATCCAAATTAAACTCTTCGGTAGCCACCGCCTTCCAAAGCCGCAAGGTATTAACCGTGCCATTTTGATAGCCCGGTATCGGTGTATCAAAAGGCACGGCCAGCACATCATGAGTCCCTATCCAGCAATACCGTTGCACGCCATTTTCATCTGTTTGAACTTCAGTGTGACCGCCAAATTTAATGCTATAAGAATATTCCAGTCGCTCAACTTCCCACACATTACCATAACGTAGCCAATGATCCGGCTTTTCAACCTGCTCACCATTAATAATAGTCTGGGTAAACATGCCATATTCGTATCGTAAACCATAACCTATCACCGGCAGTTGCAAAGTGGCGCAACTGTCTATAAAGCAGGCTGCGAGTCGACCCAAGCCGCCATTACCCAAACCTGCATCTTGCTCACTACCAATCAACTCCTCAATATCAATACCGAGATCGTACATTGCCTGAGTCACCGTATCAGTTACGCCCATATTCAACAGGGCATTGCTTAACGTGCGCCCCATCAAAAATTCCATCGACAGATAATAACCCCGCCTGCAACTGTTGGCTTTATAAGCTTGGTGAGTGGACTTCCAGCGCTCCATCAAACGGTCACGCACTGCTAATGACAAGGCTTCTCCGGCATATAAAGGCGACCGGCAGTTTTCATCCCTGCCCAGCAAATGGACATAATATTGTTTAAAATCATCAATAAAATCATCTTTTTTCATACCCATCTCAGGGAGCTTGGTAATTGATGGCTTGGGATTGCTGATAACAAATTTGTTAGTGGGCATTATTTAATCCTGAACGATTGTTAAGTTATTACCGTATAAGTTTGCGCTGCAAGCCAAGGAATACGTATGAAATAACTTAGGCATCTTGCTCCCTCTCCCTCTGGGAGAGGGCTGGGGGATATAAAGTGTCAAGTTATTTCATGCACGCTCCTAAGCCCGTTATTTTAGTCAACATTTCTGTTAATGCCATATTTTTTGTAAGTATTTACTTCTCCCTTTGAAAAAGGGGGGGGACTGAATAGTTACTATTTTTTGGCTTTTGCTGGCGATTATTTCATCAAATTTATTATTAGGTGATTTCCGGAGAATATTTTACCCATTAAAAGTAGGATTTTCCCAATCAAGCAAGCGATTGGATTCGTCTAATGGGTAAGTTCTTTCGCAGAAATCACCTTATACCTATCAACCATAAATTAATCTCCGTAGA
>CAIQND010000058.1 GCA_903873045.1 uncultured Methylococcaceae bacterium
ATGAGTGACACCGCGTTAAGAAACAATCTGTCTGAAGCCATCAACAAAGTTAATGACGATCACACCCCGATTTTAATAACCCGTCAAAATGGCAAGCCTGCCGTATTAATGAGTCTGGAGGATTTTCACGCCTATGATGAAGCAGCGTATTTAATGGCCAGTCCGGCCAATAAAAAATCACTGGATGAGGCCATTGCCCGTGTCAAGGCTGGCAAGTTTACGGCGCATGATTTAATTGAAGATTGATAGGCTGTCTTTTGATGATTCAACGCGTAGGGTGTATAAGCGAAGCGCCATACACCGAATTGGAATTGCCACCCCATACACAGCTCGGTTTTTCTTAACATCCCCAGCGTAAAGTAGCGGTATGAACGGGAGCATCCCACAGTTTCAGTAATTCTTCGTCAAGTACGCTGAGGGTTATTGAACAACCGGCCATATCAATAGACGTAGTGTAGTTGCCAACTAATGAGCGGGCTATGGTGATGCCGCGTTTTTCCCAGAATTGGGCGGCCAGATCATAAATCAGATACAGCTCCATCAACGGCGTTGCCCCAAATCCGTTCACATGCAGTAATACCGGTTGGCCTTTTTTCGGTTTTAATTCCTCATCAATAAGGCTGGCCAAGTGCACGACAATTTCTGTGGCATTGCTTAATTTAAGGGTTTCACGTCCCCGTTCACCATGAATGCCCACCCCCATTTCCATCTCGGTGTCGCTAATGTCAAAAGTGGGTCTGCCCAGTGCGGGTACCGTACAACTGCTCAGTGCGACGCCCATTGAAGCTGTGGCGTTGTTGACTTTATCACCCAAGGCTTTGCAGGTTGCCAAGTCAGCACCACTTTCTGCCGCCGCACCGACTATTTTTTCAACAATCAAGGTGCCCGCTACCCCACGTCGTCCGGTGCTGTGTGCTTTTGGTAAAGCCACGTCATCGCTTACCAAAACGGTTGCGTTTTGACAATCCAGCATTTCGCCGGCGATTTCAAAATTCATGACATCGCCGGCATAATTTTTGACGATAAACAAGACGCCGCCGCCCTGTTCGACGGCTTGCGCAGCGGCCAACATTTGATCAGGTGTTGGGGAGGTAAAAATCTGGCCGGGACAGGCCGCATCCAACATACCGTGACCGACAAAACCAATGTGCAGGGGTTCATGTCCGGAACCGCCGCCGGAAATTAAAGCAACCTTGCCGGGTTTGGGTGGGTTAATCCGTCTGACAAAGTGCGGTTGGGTGTTGAGTTGGATAATGTCTGCATGTGCTTTGGAAAAGCCCAACAGGCTTTCATCAAGCAGCGTATCGATGGCATTGATAAATTTTTTCATGGCGACTCCTGATTATTAACCGGTTATTCTGCGTGTTGTCATTGCTAAAAAACGCTTCACCACGAAGATCACTGTGATGTAACGATTCAATAAATGTTACCTTTAATCATAGAATACTGATTATACAGATTTCAACGAATTTTATTGTTACGCGTAGGCCGGAATAAGACTTTTCGAGCGTAAGCGAGAATAAGCGTTTCCGGCATCCGGTACGAGAGTGCCGTAAACGCCACCACTTGCTACGCTTGGGTGGTCTTATTCCGGCCTACGCCTGTTGCTTAAGAAGCGGAAGCCATGTTCGACCTTTTGTTGCCCCGGCGTATAGTGATCCAGCATATCTTCGTTACTGAGTTGGTTTTCATTCAATTGGTTGCTGGCAACAATAAAGCAGCTTTTCTGTTGAATCTTGCGCTGCCGCATGTCGAGCATGGAGGCCCCCCGCTTCAATACGATAACCGACCGTATCTGGAGCGCTACTTTTTAGCCGAGGTTTAAACTGCTCCACCAAGCCGGGTACGACGGGAATTAACTCGGCAACATCGGTAACGGAAGTCCAGCGTTGTTTGCCATTATAAAGCACGATGGGCAATATGGGCGATAACCGGCCATCGGCCAGCACTTCTTTACGCTTTATCAAGTCTTGGTAGAGCAGTCCGATATAAACCATCATCCGCAGTCAATACCTTCGCCAAAAATCCGGTAGCCTTGGCGTAAGTTCTGTTGATTCATATAGCCTTGGCAATCTGGCTGTCGATTAACAACTCATTTGGCATTTTTGCCAAACAGTTTTTAATCCGGTGTATGTATTTGCAATACTTCGGACAGTTTTAAGTTATTGAAATAATATGTTATTTGACGAATAGCTTTAAAAAAAATTTATTAAACTAATAAATAACACGTTAATTTTCAATTAGTTAGAATTTAATGCGACTCTGCATTTTGCATGAGTTTGATTTAATTCTCCACAAACCGCCACAAGCCTTGTTATTCGTGAAGTACCAATTATCAAAACTGTCCGAAGTATTGTATTTGCTGACTCTGGAAACGGTTTTGTAAAACATTAAATATCCATTAAAGCGTAGAGACGCGATTTATCGCGTCTGACACTCGTAGACCGTAGACCGTAGACCGTAGACCGAAGACCGAAGACCGAAGACCGAAGACCGAAGACCGAAGACCGAAGACCGCAGACCGCAGACAGCAGACAGCAGACAGCAGACAGCAGACAGCAGACAGCAGACAGCAGACGCGATAAATCGCGTCTCTACAAACAATAATGCGGATAAAATTATCGAATACGAAT
>CAIQND010000059.1 GCA_903873045.1 uncultured Methylococcaceae bacterium
TCGTTGTGCCAGAATAGATTTTTCAGAATCAATATCTTCCCGACGTAACTGTCGTACTTTTCCTGCACTTTTTGAATTATCTTGACGGAAATTGATATAAGGAGTGCCGTTGCGAAAGTAAAAAAAACGATAGGGTTCTTTGGCTAGCCCGATAGGTTTTTCATTTTCAATACATTCATCGCTAATTTCAAAACGCTGATTAACCGCTGAAAATTCAATACCATAATGAATATTGGGCATATTGGAATCAAGCGATGAAACAAATGCTTCAAACCCGGAGTTACTATTAGTGCTAGCCCCTTGCCATATCCAGTCGCGGATACCACCACTTTCACGAATTGGCCCAGCAATACCAATAGGTACTGATTGAATTAAACTAATAGCTTCAATTAAATTGGATTTACCGCTGCCATTATGTCCAATCAAGATATTGAGTGGCTTCAGATCGAGAGTTGTTTTCTCGAACGAGAGTAAATTAGTTAAGATTAATTTGTGCAACAGCATTAGGATATTCCGATTTTTTCGCTTATATAATTATAGTGACGTTATTTATTAACCTAACTGACTTTCTTCGTCAGCACATTCGTCCTCATAAAATTTGTTAGTCCTGTAGGTCGGGCGCGTCTCTTTGCGCTCGACATTTCGGCATGATTGCCGGGAAATGATGAAGCCGTTGCCCAACCTATCCAACTCCATTACGGATTTTTATTTAAATTTTGTAACTGTGTAAAAAAATCCCTGAAAACGGGGCATTTTCCAGCCACAATAAGTAATCATTCAAAAGTCTTTTAACATTTCTTAACATGATAAAGTGCTTGCAGTAACCAGAATATAAGAAGTTAACTACATTTTATTTTGTTAAAAGACTTTTGATCACCTACTTATCAGGCTTTAAAGATTCATAAAGTAAAAAAGATGTATGTCTGGCTTTTGAATAAACAATTTGATTTTTATTTTCTTGCCGTGAAGATTCAATCAAGAATTCTGAAAGCTTATCGTGGCAAGAACGTTTGCACTTGTCATAAAAGCTGAATGTTTCTGGTGTGTCAAAAAATACTTCATTATTTTTTAACCACTCCCGCATAGCTCTCTGTTTTTGTCTAAAGTCGATATGTTTGGCGATGGTAAGTAGGTGAGCAAAAGTCTTTTAACAAAATAAAATACCATCAACTTCATATAGTCTGCTTGCGGCAAGCACTTTGTCATGTTAAGAAATGTTAAAAGACTTTTGAACGATTACTTATTATCCCAGTCAGCAATTATCCAAGCTTCCAGTTCAGGTTCAGCAAAACCGATAATCCGTCTAATTTCTTTAAAGGCTCCATTTCCTGCCTGATTAACAGTATCATTAAATAACAATTTCCTTTCAGCATTACAACAACAATCCAAATCATCCACGATTAATATCGCATCGGGCAGACAACTATATTTAACCTAAATCCTGCAAGCCCTAAAAAACAGACGGCAATCCCCGCTTTTTTTGATACTCAATTTTTTTTAAAATCCGCCAACGCGGTTCTGCCTATGTATTTATGGCATTTGATCCTCGACACATCCGAAATTACACAA
>CAIQND010000060.1 GCA_903873045.1 uncultured Methylococcaceae bacterium
CCTCCTTGACAATCAACTGCAAATTAATAGCTCGCCTGACTTTGAAACCAAAGCCAGCTACAGCGTTTTAGTGCGCACTACTGATCAAGGCGGCTTGTTTTTTGATAAAGCCTTAACCATCGGTATCAACAATGTTAATGATGCACCAACGACCTCCCCAGTGACTTTAGCGGCAATTGCCGAGGACAGCCAAGCCCTCGTAATCACGCAAGCCGAATTGTTGGGCAAGGCAGCGGATCCTGACAATAATAGCCTTACCGCTACTAGCCTGAAGATTGTCTCAGGCAACGGTGCTTTGGTCGATAATCTCAATGGCACCTGGAGCTATACGCCGTCGCTAAATGATTCAACGTCGGTGAGCTTTAACTACACCATCACTGATAGTGTCAGCCCGACTGCCGGTTCGGTGGCAGGCACAGCTACGCTGGATATTACGCCTGTGCAACTGACAGCCGAGCCGGTTGCCGATCTGTTCAAATCATTGGGTAATAACACTAACACCTATATTAAGCCTGAGGCGTATACACAAAATACCGGACTGGATCTGAAATATCAGTGGATTGACAATACACCTAATGCCGTCATTATCGGCTCAACCAGCAATGACTTTATCAAGCTGGCTGGCACAGGTAATAAAGCAGCCAATGGTAGCGGCGGTAATGATGTGCTTGATGGCGCAACCGGATCCAGCTTTTTGAGTGGTGGGGATGGCATTGATACCTTTTTTCTGGATGGTAGAGCGTCTGGTGTGACATGGTCAACGCTGACTGATTTTAACAAAGGTCAGGATCATGCGACAATTTGGGGTTGGGTTAAAGGCGTGAGTAAAATTGATGCCGGTTTTGCCGATTTTAACACAAGCGGCGCAGCGGGTTATACCGGCTTGACTTTGCACATTCAGAATCTGTTGCCTGATGGATCTGCCAGTGGCGTGACTAATTCCGAGTTAAATTCGCTGACATTGGCCGGACATACCTTAGCGGAATTTGGTGCCAGTTCTTTGGCGGACTTGAATAATCAAATCGCCAGTAACACAAGCACACATTTTCTTACCGGGCAAGTGACTGATAGCTTAGGCGTTCATGGCTATTTGTATATTAATTAATGGGGGTAATTAAATAACCTGAAATATGACATTGGCGCGGACAACTAAAGTGTAATGCTTTGGCAAGACAGCTTGATTGTAAGCTGTTGCTATAATGTATGTAATAAATTAGGCTATTAACTTAAGCCAGAACAATGTGAATAGTCTATGACATCCGGAGTGCAAGTTTTGCTTGCACTTCGGCTTTGTCCCGTATTAGTTGGTAGCCTGCTGTTCATGCAAAACCCACAGTAGCGGTTGCTGGATTACGCTGGGAAATAACCAGGCACATCAATTACGTTTAGTTGTACATACCTTTATGACGTATCACCAAGACCAAGTGACCCTGCGCATTATTTCAGCAAGACCAGCGACTCGACATGAACAAAAACAATATGAGGGCTAATAATGAAAGACGAATATGATTTTTCCAATGCAGAACGTGGGCGCTTTTATCATTCTGATGCTCAATTAAATATCCTTATTCATTTGGATCAAGATGTTGAAAGCTGGTTTTCCGAGAAAGCAAAAATTAAAGGCGTTAAGCTACAGTCTTTAATCAATGAATTGTTGCGTAAAGATATATCGCTAATACAAGAGGTTACGGGCGAAGGATAAAGGATAAGCCGTGCGGGTTATTAACAACCTAACCCAACTATACTTTATAACTGATTAATCAGTTTTAGTTCTTGCGGATAAGGCGACAGGTAGTAAGATTCTTCTATATAAGGATCGGGGGTTTTACGAAAATGATGTTTAAGCAGGGTCAACGGGACAATCAGCGGTATTTCACCACTCCGGTATCGTTCTATCACTTCACAAAGCTCTGCTTTATCATCGGTGCTTAATTCTTTTTTTAAGTAGCCTTGAATATGTTGTAGCACATTAACGTGATTACTGCGATTAACAACCATTTTAAGGGTATTCATTAGCTGTAAAATATAC
>CAIQND010000061.1 GCA_903873045.1 uncultured Methylococcaceae bacterium
AATAGCCTATTAACCACACATGAGCAGCAATATACAGGTCTCGTCAACGTAGAGACGCGATTTATCGCGTCTTTATTTATCGCGTCCCAACATCCGAAAACCCACGGGTTGTCATTTAGACGCGATAAATCGCGTCTCTACGGAGATTAATTTATGGTTGATAGGTATAAGGTTATTTCTGCGAAAGAACTTACCCATTAGACGAATCCAATCGTTTTCTTGATTGGGAAAATCCTACTTTAAATGGGTAAAATATTCTCCAGAAATCACCTTGGATAGTCTAGTTCCAATGTATGCGGATACCTGCATAACCGGTTGCCGGTGCTCCCGGCCCCATAAAGGTGGTGGTCTGATTGTTTTGGAAAAAATTTGTTCCCAGTTGCCCAAACGAAGTGTAGTGGTTATCAAGAACGTTACGACCTGTGGCGAACAACTCAATATTTTTGGTCACAACATAACGGGCATTAAGATTAACCACGGTGTAGTTGGGTATTTGTGGGTAGAGGTTCTGATCATCGCCGCGTGCATACTGGCTGGAAACGTATTGCAAATCGCTGCCTAAAAACCCGTTGTGAAATACTTGGTATTCAGCGCCCACCTTTAAGGTATTTTGCGGAATACTGGGAATTCTACTGCCGGGAGTAACGGTTTCCGGCCCCAGTGCATTATTAAGCACGGCTGTCGTTTGATAGGTCGCATCAACAAAACCATAGCTCATATACCAATTCAATTTATCCCATGCCAGACCGCTTAAGCCAAACTCGGCACCTTGACGTAAGGTTTCGCCCACATTTTGGAAATAGCCGTTAACATTGCTGCCTTGACTACTCAGGAACAAAATATCGTTGGTGTTACGGGTTTGGTACAGCGCGAAATTCCATTTGAGTGCTTCATTAAATTTGCCACGCGCACCCACTTCCAAGGTATGAGAAACCACAGCCTTCAACGGTGGATCGGAAATCATGCTGTTCGGTAAACTACAGGGCGCAAGCGGGTCGGCGCAACTTAATTCAACCGCAGTCGGTGCCCGAAAACCTTCGTTGTAATTAAAATAGGTCGTCAACTCCTTAAGCGGAGTATCCAATGAAAATGCATCCAAGGGATTAAAGGTTAAGCCCGCCGAAGGGTTTGCACGTTGATAAACGTCTTTACCGTTCAGCGCGGTTCCTATTTGGTCGGTAGTTTGCACCTGTGCCTGCATCCAGCTTATCGAGGTATTGGCATGTAACCAGTCGAATACGGAATAGGTATTGGTTGCAAAAACATTGGAGTATGTATTTTGCCCCTTGATCATCACGCCGGTTATCAATGGAGTAGTGGTAACTTCATAGCGGGTTGGCAAAAAAACCGCATCCTGCGTTCCCATGGAAAATTGGGTATCGCCGACATTATAGCCACCACCAACGACCAGTTGATTGTCATGTGCATAGATTTTATAATCAGAGGTTAATTGTAGATTGACACCCGTTCCGTTTTGTTTGGTTTGAGTGGCTCGAAAAGAACCGGGAGCACCCGTTTTAGCATCGACCAGAAGATTACCGTCGACATCAAAACATTGGGAATCTGTTATCCCACTGACCCCGTTAGTACAGTTTTCATCGGTATTGCTGTTAAGACTGCTACTATTATTGTTGCGATTATAGCTATTACCAGTCAATTGCAATTCGTCAGTAATCTTATGACTACCTTTTAGATTAAAAAAATACAGGGTATTTTTGGTCACGTCCGGAGCCGTATAAATAGCCGACCAGTTTTGCTCCAACATATTTTGCGGTGTACCTCCTACGCCTTGCATATTGTTGTCGGCAAAGGTGAACGACAGATCAATATCGGTGCGATCATTTTCCCAGCCAACCTTGCCAAAAGTCTGATTGACACTGGTTGGGGAATAGGGACGCCAACCATTGTCACGGAAAATATTGCCGGCAATGTACCAATCAAAATTGCCTTTGGAGCCGCCGTATTCAGCCTGATAGGTTTGGCGACCATAAGAACCGCCACTGGATTGGGCGTTAAAACCGGGATGACTGATCCCGCTTTTGGTTCTGACCGACAACGCGCCACCCAGTGTATTTAAGCCAAATAACGGATTGGAACCCGGCACTATTTCCATGCTGGCTATGGCTATTTGCGGAATCAAATCCCAGTTGACGGTGTCGCCAAACGGCTCGTTGACACGCACGCCATCCTGATAAACCGATAACCCGATGGGCGTACCCAAAAGAGGGGATGCGGTAAAGCCGCGATAAGAAATATCCGGTTGGTAGGGATTATTCTGGGTATCATTAATATTGACGCTTTCCAGGCGGCGATTCATGAAGTCCGTCAAGCCAAACGCTTCATGACGATTAATGTCTTCATCCTCGGCAGACTGCACGTTGCCGGGAATTTTTTTAAGTTCCAGACCGGTAGTACCCAGCGGCGTATTGCTAACAACTTCTATGTCAGGCAACTCGAAAACATCCACCGGATGTGCAGCAACCACAGCATCGTCAGTTGCCTTGGGTGCTTTATCCTCCGATTTTGCAGGCTTCTCGTTCTCAACCACTTGTTCAGGTGTTTTGGTTTTGGCCTGCTCCTCCGGTGTCATAAACCAGCGTTTGAATAGTGACAGGGATGGAGTTGTTAGCGTTGAAGAGGCATCCGCGCCAAGTGCCTGAACCGTCAACAAGGAAAGGGGTATCGCTGCCAACCAAGGCCGTCTTTTAAAGAGAGGAATGCACATGAATATTATTGTTTGTGTTGTAAAATGTTACAAAAGGCGGCTATCAACTTAATGCGGAAGCCTAAAGTATCTATTTTCAACGAAAAGTGCCCCGTCTCCTATAGGAAAAACTCCCGAATGCATGTTGTAGGGCTATTTTTTTAGAGGTCATACGCATCTACAGGCCACGAAAACACGAAGTTCACGAAGAAAAATCTTCGTGAACTTCGTGTCTTCGTGGTGAAATGTCTTAAGTTTATATCCTCTCACCCCAGCCCTCTCCCGGTGGGAGAGTGGGCAATTGCCTACGTTATTTCATACGCATTTATTACAGCGACGCGAATTAGCTTGCAGGCAACGCTTCACAAGCGGACGTGGCTTTGAAAAGACGATCATTTATCGCCCGCCACACTTCTGTTTCGGGGGGCTGTTCTACCAGAATAATATCCAGTTTCAAGCTATCCAGTTCGCGTAAGGCTGTATATAAAGTTTGTGCGTAACCTTCTGCTTGCTCCGGCATACGGATTAGCCGGGTTAACTGGTTTTCTGTCTGTTGCTGGTGATAGGCCAACAAGCCTGTTTTTTTATGCTGTAAAGTCAGTTGCCGAATCATATCCGGTAAACGCTCGGTAGGACACAGTATGGCCTGCGTTGTCGGAGCATAATGAACAGCCATCATTCCGGGTGCTCGTTGCTGTGACGGGTTGCTTTGTTCCGTTTGCGGGGAAACCATGATTAATTCAGTGTGTAAAACCGCTTCAATGGCATCTCGGGTAATGTGCCCCGGTCTTAACAATTTTGGCCGGTCTCCGCTCAAATCAACAATGGTTGATTCCACGCCCACCAGACAAGCGCCGCCATCAAGAATAAGATCGACGGCATCGCCCAATTCTTCTTCCACATGCGCCGCTTGGGTCGGGCTAATTCTGCAAAA
>CAIQND010000062.1 GCA_903873045.1 uncultured Methylococcaceae bacterium
CCGGTAAATTCGCCGGTGGTATTATCATCATCAATGCCCAGCTCCGCACCGATAACACCTTTGTCTTTAATAAAAATATCCAGATTGGATAACGGAGCCGGTACGTTTTGCTCTTGTGTTAAATAAGCAATATTAATAGCTTGTTTAGCTTTTTCAACAACAGCCCCGGTGCTAATTAATGGCATAATTAACAGCATATTTACCATTATTCGAAAGCCTAAATTAATTGATTGCATCATTTCCTTGGAGTAAAAGTTCGTATTTTCTAATTTTAACGGATTCAAAAACTTTTTTTTAAATTTCGTAAAAGGTTACAACAAGGGGTCGTTGAATTAACGCTTGAAACTGGGCATTAATTCACTCAAACTTCAGTAATCCCTACGCTTCCCAGTCTACTTATGGAATTAACAGGCCAACCTAAAATGACACACAGCACGCTAAGCGCAATAACTCTTTATCCGGTAAAATCATTGGCAGGTATTAGTGTAACTCGCTGGCCGGTAACTAAAACAGGGCTTTTGTATGACAGAAAATGGATGCTTATTGACGAGGCAGCGCAATTTTTAAGTCAGCGAAAGTTACCGAAAATGGCTTTAATCAAAACTGCGCTAACCGACAGTCATTTAATCTTGTCTGCCCCCGACATGGAAAACCTTTCATTAACGTTAGCGCCGACGGGTGGTGATATTATTAACAGCACGATATGGCATGATCAGTGCGATGCGCGTAGCGTATCACAGGAAGCGGATCAATGGTTGAGCCAGTTTTTAAAGCAGGATTGTCGACTGGTTTATCAGCCTGACGAGATGGTTCGGCAAGTTGATCCACATTATGCCAACCAAACTGACGCAGTGGCCTTTGCTGACGGTTTTCCATTTTTGATAATTTCAGAAAACTCATTGGCTTCATTAAATCAGGCGATGCAATTAAATTTACCGATGAACCGCTTTAGACCCAATCTGGTTATTTCCGGTTGCCCAGGTTATGCCGAAGACAGTTGGAGAGAAATCAGCATAGGTGCTATTGATTTCAGGTTAATCAAGCCGTGTTCCCGCTGCTCGGTTCCCGCCATCGATCCAGAAACCGCAGAAACCGGCAAAGAACCGCTGACAACGCTGAATCGTATCAGAAAATGGAAAAATAAAATTTATTTTGGACAAAACGCCCTGCATAATCAAAGGGGAATATTAAGCGTTGGTGATACCGTGCAAGTTAAAGTGACGGGTACAAAACAACCACCGATTTAATTTAATTTTGTACTTACCACTGATTAACCGAGAAGGAACAATCAATGATGTCTCATCATCACGAAACCCACCGCACCCATCGTATTGGCTGGTTACGCGCCGCTGTTTTAGGCGCAAATGATGGCATTGTGTCAACAGCCAGTTTAATCGTGGGTATTGCCGCCTCCCATGCCGCACATAACGATATAGTATTGGCCGGTGTCGCCGGACTGGTTGCGGGTGCCATGTCGATGGCGGCCGGTGAATATGTGTCAGTCAGTTCACAAGCTGATACCGAACAAGCCGATTTGGAGCGTGAACGCAGAGAGTTGGATGAAAATATTGAGCATGAACAAAAAGAGTTGCAAGCCATTTATGTAGCGCGAGGACTTGATCCGTTTCTGGCCGAACAAGTTGCCGAACAATTGATGAATCATGATGCCTTGGGTGCGCACGCCCGTGATGAGTTGGGTATTTCTGCAACAGGCACAGCACGCCCGATTCAAGC
>CAIQND010000063.1 GCA_903873045.1 uncultured Methylococcaceae bacterium
GGTTTCGAAAACAGTACGCATTTGCTTGGTCACATCGCTAAGGCTCAATGCATTTTTTCCAAAGGGGGCGCTCATAAATTGGTCTCATCGGTAAAGTCAGTCTGCTATTTTACCCGATTGACGCCATAATGAGAATTGCTGATTATTCTGACCGCTGATGAAATAAAATCCGTTATGGATTTGCTCGATGACTGGCAAGAAAAATTGGGTCTAAAAAACTGGTATTTACGCGATAAAGAAGGTTATCGCGGCTTACATATTGACTTTAAAAACAAGAATAACTTCTACTTCCCCTGGGAACTGCAAATCTGGGATGCAGAAGACCTCCAAAGCAACATTAAAAATCACGAAAAATTCAAGCGAAACTTTATATAGCCACGGGTGGGCAGAACAACGTTGCCCCCAACTACAGATTTGAGAATACCAATTTACTCATCTCAGCATCAGTGGTACATTATCCGGTACATTAAATGAGGGCAAAACCATGATGACCATTACCGCAACAGAAGCAAGAAAAACCTTCTTTGAGCTGATTAAACAGACCAGTCAGTGCCACGAAATTATTGAGATTCAGCATAAGTCCGGCAATGCCGTCATGATGTCTGCCGATGACTACGAAAGCTTACAGGAAACGTTACATCTTATGTCTCAGCCTGATTTTAAGCAAAAGTTTGATGAATCCATTCAGCAAGCGGATGCGGGTGATGTCGCAAGTTTTGAAGAGGTCTTCGGAGAGCCTTTGTGAGTTGTGAACGCTATCAGATTACGTTCACGAGGCAAGCGCAAAAGGACATTGCCAAGCTGACACCCAAACTAAAAACCAAACTAAAAGCTATTTTGCGAAATAAGATTGCTATGGCTCCACAGGCTGGCAAGCCACTCCTGGGTGATTTGACTGGCTACTATTCGGTGCGTTTGAGCTTTCAAGATCGTATTGTCTATCGTATTGAGCAGGAGCGTTGTGTGGTATTAATTGTCAGAGCAAAATCACACTATGGGGAGTGAGTTGGGTTGAAATCCATTTATAATTTCCCCGCAGCTCTAATGCACCGTAACCCAGCCACCTCAGATTGCTAATAGCCATAATGATTGATTTTGGCAGCAGGTAAAAAAATGATTTATTACACCCACCCCGTTCTACATAGCCAACAAGACTTTGTTGATGTATTACGACATATTCAACAATCGCGTCAGAAGATTTTTGCACAAATAAATACCGATTTGATTGACCTGTATTGGCAAATTGGTCAAATCATTAGCCATAAAGTCAGTGCAGAAGCCTGGGGTAAAGGCGTTGTGACTGATTTAGCCGCATTCATCACGCAGAAAGACCCGGAACTCAAAGGCTTTAGCGATAAAAATCTGTGGCGCATGAAGCAGTTTTTTGAAACCTATCAGGCAGATGAAAAACTCTCACCACTGGTGAGAGCATTACCTTGGACGCACAACACGATTATTTTTTCACGCTGTAAGTCCGCTGAAGAGCGTGAGTATTATTTAAATGTGTGCATCAAAGAGCGCTATTCAAAGCGAGAATTGGAGCGCCAGATTAACACTTCTTACTTTGAACGCACGATGCTGGGCAATCAAAAACTTTCAGCAGTGCTGAGAGAATTGCATCCCGATATTGGTAATACATTGAAAGACAGCTATGTATTGGAGTTTTTGGGCTTGCCTATGCAACACAATGAAAGTCATTTGCAAAAAGCCTTAACTCAGAATATGAAACAATTTATTCTCGAACTAGGGCGAGACTTTATTTTTGTAGGCGAAGAATATCGCTTACAAGTAGGCAATCAGGATTTTTTTATTGATTTGCTATTCTTTCATCGTGGCTTGGCGGCATTGGTCGCATTTGAATTAAAAATTGGGGCTACCCATGTAAGGCGGGACAGTTTAAAGTTAAGCCTTGCTGCTTGTCCCGGCTTACGTGGATAGCCATTTTATGTAACAATATCATTGTTTTGTAGGGGCAATCCCTTGCGGTTGCCCTGCTAACATCGTGGCATTA
>CAIQND010000064.1 GCA_903873045.1 uncultured Methylococcaceae bacterium
CAAATGCGCCGCCAATTCAAGCGGGGATGCTTTTTTACGCGGATCATCTACTTCTCGCATCCAATCAAACAACTGGGGGAAATGATGGGTGACAGTGGTATAAATTTGATAGATCAGGTCAGTTTTTTTTTCTTTGTAGGAACGAATTGCCGCTTTCTCTAACTTTTCCTCCTATTTTTTGGCTTTTTTTTCATAGAGGGTACATTATTTAAAAAGTGAAATTAATAAAAATCCGGCTATTATCTAACAAAATTAGCTGGAAGATTATATTTTCAATCCGTCGTAAGTTATTGTTTCTTGATGGTGGTTTGATATGCTCTGAATGGCTGTGCAGGGGGACTATAGTTCGCTGAGCGGAGCCGAAGCGAGTTGTCGGCTTCGACTCCGCTCAGCGAACGGTCTCTTTTGATGCTGCATCATTATAGAGACCTTCGTTGATTTAGCAACATAGACCCCCAGTCAATCAAGACTGACTCTTAACTCGTGTATTTGTTATGTCGTTTAATTAATTCCGGCTTCTATAAGTTAACCGTATTGACGGTTAAGCCTTTTTTCTTGTCCCGTCTAAAGTTGGTAGCCAATAAAATTGAGTATAAAAATTAGTTAGCGGATGCATTACGAATGCCATCCATGGCGACTGGATCCCGGCAGTCCATGCCGGGATGACGGCTTGAACGTTTTCAGTGTGTATGAGGTTTGTATTTATCGGTATTTTTTAGTATTTACCTACTACGATTCATAGAGCTATCTCACTTTATCCAATTCTTTGGTAATATCACCAAGGAAAACTTTTTTCTTATACACATAATAAATATGCTATCTTTCATGTTCGGTTAGAAGGGGAAGTGTTCTCTTACCGGACAGCCTTTTGGCATCTCTAACCTGTTTAAGCGCTGTTGTATTTAGTCAAATTGAAGATTTTAATGGAGTGATAAGATGGATGGGAAATTAGATCAGTGGATAGAATTAGCTAACTCTGAAGTAAAAAGAATGGATAAGACGGTCGATGATTTGGTTTCCAAGACCTTGGAAGGCATTGATATCAAGACAGTTTATACCGCTGAAGATACCAAGAATCTGGAAACAATCGACTCCCTGCCGGGTATTTCTCCTTTTGTCCGTGGCCCAAAAGCCACCATGTATACCGCCAGACCTTGGACAATCAGGCAGTATGCGGGTTTTTCCACCGCCAAAGAATCCAATACCTTTTATCGCAAGAACCTGGCGGCCGGTCAAAAAGGTCTTTCTGTCGCGTTTGATTTGGCCACCCATCGTGGTTATGATTCCGATAATCCGCGCGTAGAAGGCGATGTAGGCAAGGCGGGTGTTGCCGTTGATAGCGTTGAAGATATGAAGGTGTTGTTTGACCAGATTCCCCTTGAGCAGATGTCGGTTTCCATGACCATGAATGGTGCCGTTATTCCGGTTTTGGCTTTTTATATTGTTGCCGCAGAAGAGCAGGGTGTGGCGCAAGCGTTATTGACCGGTACGATTCAGAACGATATTTTGAAAGAATATCTGTGCCGTAATACCTATATTTATCCACCTAAGCCTTCGATGCGACTCATTTCTGACATCATCGAATATTGTTCAAATAACATGCCGCGCTACAACACCATCAGCATTAGTGGTTACCATCTGGGTGAAGCGGGTGCCAACTGTGTTCAGCAAGTGGCGTTTACCATTGCCGACGGCATTGAATATATCAAGGCGGCTATTAATGCCGGTTTAAAAATTGATGATTTTGCGCCGCGTCTGTCGTTCTTTTTTGGCATTGGCATGAATTTGTTTATGAATGTGGCCATGTTGCGTGCGGCGCGTTACTTATGGAGCGACGCAGTTGAACACTTAGGCGGTAATGAGCAGTCAAGGGCGCTGCGTACCCATAGCCAAACGTCTGGCTGGAGTTTAACCGAGCAAGATCCTTATAATAATATTATCAGAACCACCATTGAAGCGTTGGCGGCAACGCTGGGTGGAACGCAATCTTTACATACCAATGCGTTTGATGAAGCGTTGGGATTGCCAACGGAGTTTTCTGCCCGCATTGCTCGTAATACCCAGATTATTTTGCAAGAAGAGTCTGAAATTTGTCAGACTGTCGATCCCTTGGCAGGGTCTTATTATGTTGAATCATTGACGGATAATATCGTGCAGGAAGCCCGTAAAATCATTCAGCAAATTGATGAGGCGGGGGGGATGGCCAAAGCGATTGAGCTGGGTATTCCCAAGCGTATGATTGAAGAGGCTGCCGCAGAAACCCAATCGCAGATTGACCAAGGCAAGCGCGTTATTGTGGGCGTGAACAAGTATAAGCTGGAAAAAGAAGAAGCCGTTAATGTCATGGAAATAGACAATCAAGCCGTTCGTGAAGCGCAAATAGCCAGCTTGCAAAAAATCAAGCTGACCCGTAACAGTTCGGAGGTTAAAGAGACGTTGGACAAAATTCGTGTGGTTGCCAAAGAGGGCGGCAATCTGCTGGCGGCCGCTATTGATGCAGCAAGGGTTCGGGCGACGTTGGGTGAAATTTCTGATGCCATGGAAGATGTCTTTGGCCGTTATCTAGTGCCTAGCGAGTGCGTAACGGGTGTTATTTCCAGAGCGTATCATAATAGTGAAGCAGGGGCACGCGAGTTCGATGACGTTAAGCAGTTGGTCGATGATTACGCTGACAATGAAGGTCGTCGTCCACGGATTCTGATTGCCAAAATGGGGCAGGATGGTCATGACCGGGGGGCAAAAGTAATCGCCAGCGCGTATTCCGACTTTGGTTTTGACGTTGATTTGAGTCCGCTATTTTCCACACCCGAAGAAATTGCCAAGCTGGCGGTAGAAAATGACGTGCATTTTGTGGGCGCTTCTTCCCTTGCGGCAGGACACAAAACGCTGGTGCCTGCGCTGATTGAAAAATTGCAGGCGTATGGGCGGGGTGATATTAAAGTCATTGTGGGCGGGGTTATTCCGCCACAGGATTACGATTATTTGCTGGAACGAGGTGTCGCCAAAATCTATGGGCCGGGAACACAGATGATTAAGTGTGTCCGTGAAGCGATGGAGCTGTTGAACCAAGCATGATCAACGCCATGAGTGCCGATGAAATCGTCGCCGAAATTTTAACGGGCAATAGAGCCATTCTTGGCAGGGCAATGACTCTGATTGAGAGCACACACCCCAAGCACCATAAACTGGCCGGTGACATTTTGGACAAGATTATGCCTCTGGTCGGTAAAGCCAAGCGGATTGGTATTACCGGTGTGCCGGGGGCAGGCAAAAGTACCCTGCTAGAAGCATTGGGCATGTATTTGATCAAGAGTGGCTTAAAAATAGCCATTATTGCTATTGATCCCAGTAGCAGTATCAGTGGCGGCAGCATTCTTGCCGATAAAACCAGAATGACCACGTTACTTCGCGAGCATAACGCTTTTATTCGTCCGGTTCCCGCCGGAGGACATTTGGGCGGCACCAGCCGAAGAACCCGAGAACTGACTTTTCTGTTGGATGCTGCGGGTTTTGATGTCATCTTTATTGAGACGGTGGGTGTGGGTCAGTCTGAAATTGAGGTGGCTGATTTGGTGGACTTTTTTTGCCTGGTGCAAATTGCCGGGGCAGGGGATGAGCTTCAAGGTATTAAAAAGGGCGTTATGGAAGTTGCGGATCTTGTTGTCATTAATAAGTGTGATGGCGATAATAAAATGCTGGCTGAAATTGCCCAGGCTATGCTTAAAAATGCGTTGCATATTTTGAAACCCAAATATACGGAATGGCAGGCACAGGCGTTAACGTGTAGCGCAAGAGATAATACGGGAATCAAAAATATTTGGGAGGTTGTCGAAAGGTTTTATGCCACGATGGAGCCTGTCGGAAAAGTAGCATTGTTGCGGAAGGGGCAAAATGTGCGCTGGATGAAGCGGCAAATTGAGGAAAATGTTATCACTATAATTTATAACACTCAGGATATTAAAGAGTTGTATAGTAAAACCAAAGCCAGTGTGGAGAGTAATCAGCTTTCGCCACGACACGCCGTAGAGACTGTCAGTCAATACATTGCTGAAAAATTAACTTATGATGGCTTGAAATGAATAATTATGAATTTGTAAAAGTTGAACTTAAAGACAGAGTTGGTATTATTGAGTTTAATTATATTAAAAAATTGAACGCGTTGAGTGAATGCTTTATTCAAGATATTTTGAACGCCTTGACAGAGCTGAATGTTCCCGAGATTCGCTGTGTTATTTTGCGGGCACCCAAGGGCAGCAAAGTATTCTCATCCGGCCATGACATCAGTGAACTGCCCAAGGCCAAGCGCGATCCACTGCCGCTGAGCTATCAAGACCCGTTGCGCATTCTTACACGCACCATTCAGCGTTATCCGAAACCCGTTATTTCCATGATTGAAGGGAGTGTGTGGGGCGGCGCTTTTGAATTGATCATGAGTACCGATATCGTTGTTGCCAGTAATAAATCTACCTTTGCCATGACACCGGTCAATCTGGGAGTTCCTTATAATGTGGTGGGTATTCATAATTTGATTCGCGATGCGGGGTTGCATGTGATGAAAGAAGTTATTTTTACCGCAATCCCGATTTCTGCTGAACAGGCTTTAAAAATTGGTATATTAAATCATATTGTTCCGGATGAGGAGTTGGAAAGTAAAACCCTTGCCATTGCCAATCTAATCTGTGAAAAAGCACCGCTTGCCATCGCGGTCATTAAAGAAGAGATGCGCGTTTTGTGTGAGGCAAATGCCATTAATCCGGATGAGTTTGAGCGGATTCAAGGGCTTAGACGATACGTCTATGA